>VGIY01000007.1 GCA_016867695.1 Candidatus Eiseniibacteriota bacterium
GGCAACTCGTCCTGTTCGGGGATCGCCCTCGGCCCGATCTGGCTGATGGGCTGGCTGTTCTCGATCGGCTTCCTGGGGCTGGCCTTCTGGAAGGCGGTGCTCGCCCTCCTGATCTGGCCCTACTACCTGGGGGCGGCACTGCGCTAGGCGGGGCTGCGGACCACGACGAGCATCGCCGGCCGGCCCCGATACCGGACCAGGCTCGCCTGGCTTTGCAGCGCCACGCTCCGGCCGTCCTTGCGCAGGACCTCGACCCGGAACGCGCGCGGCGCCTCCTCGCCGCGCATCCGCCGCCTGTGCGTCTCGATGCGCCCGGCGGCATCCTCGGGCGGCAGGATGACGGCGAAGTGCCGGTCGATCAGCTCCTCGGGCTCGTAGCCGGCCCAGCGGGCGATCGAGCGATTCACGTAGCGGATCCGCTCGTCCTGGACGATGGCCACGCCCAATCCCGCCTCCTCGATCACCGCCTCGTGAAGGTCCCGCAGTTCGCCCAGCGCCTCCTCGGCGCGCCGGCGGGCGTCGATGTCCACGATCACGCCGCGGATGCCCGCCGGCCGGCCGTCACGAAAGACGAGACGGGTGGAAGAGCGCACCCAGCACGGCTCGCCCGACTTGCACATCAGCCGCCAATCCGGCGGGGCCACCTGCTCCCCCGCCTGCAGTCGGGCGAGCGCCGCGAGCTGTCCGGGCGCATCGTCGGGGTGGATGAAGCGCGTGAAGGGTTGTCCCACGATCTCGTCGATCGAGTATCCCGACAGGCGCACCGCCGCCGGGCTGATGTAGGTGACGACCCCCTCCATGTCGGATGTGAAGAGGACCTCGTCGAGACTCTCGACCAGCTCGCGGTACGCCTCCTCGCTCCGGCGCAGCGCTTCCTCCGCCCGCTTGCGCTCGGTGATGTCGATGCCGAACGAGACCGTTCCGGCCAGGCGATCCTGCTCGCGCAACTCGGCGTTCTGCCAGACGATGTAACGCTCCTCGCCCGACTTGGTCAGGATGGGGTTCTCGAAGTTCCTCGCCAGCCCGCCCTCGCCCAGCCGCTGGAACATCTCCCAGACCGCCGGGAACCGTTCCCGGGGCACGAGGACCTCGAACCAGCTGCGCCCCTCCAGCTCCTCGCGCCGGTAGCCGGTGATCTGCTCGGCGGCGCGGTTGAAGATGCGGATCCGCCCCTCGGGATCGAGGCCGACGACGATCGCGTTGGCCGTCTCGATCAGGTTCTCCGCAAACCGCTTCGCCTGCTCCAGGGCGATTTCGGCCTGCTTGCGCTCGGTGATGTCGAGCACCAGGGCGGCGATGTGGTCCCCGCCCAGCTCGTCGCCGTGGACGAGGAAGATGTTCTGGATGGCCGGCGTGAGAACGCCGGTCACGGAGCGCACGGCCAGCTCGCCGACCCACTGCCCCAGCCTGAGCGCGGCCGGCAGGACCTGCCCGGCGAACTCCGCCCGCGACTCGTCGGGGGCGTGATCCGCCATGGACCGGCCCGCCGCGTCGGCCGGGCTCTCCAGGCCGTACATGCGGCAGAGGGCGCGGTTGGCGTAGGTCAGGGTCCCGCTCGTGTCGGCGACGGCGAAGCCGTATCCGGAGGCGTCGGCGAGGCGCCGGAAGAGCAGCAGGTCCGCCTGCCTGCCCGCCTTCACGGCGCCGATCCCGAGGGCGCGGCCTCCGGCGAAGCCGGCGTCGGGCAGGTCGGCGAGAACCCGCAGGCCGAGCAGGTGCTCGCGGGGGAGGCTCGCCAGGCTGCGCAGCAGCGAGAGGTAGCCGGCGGCGAGCTCCGCGTCGACGAAGCCGCCCCCCTGGGGCTCGATCGCGCGGTCGAGCAGCCTGGCGTGCTCGGCCTCGATGGACCGGCGCAGCGCCTCCGGCGAGTCCTGGGGCGTGCCGCTCATGGCGCCCGAGCCTCCATGTCTCTCGTTGCCCGCTGGGAGGTTCCAGGATAGCGCCGGCGGCCGCCGGGCGCCAGGGCGGAGTGGGCATGTGCCGAGCCGGGCTGCGCGCTCGGGCGGATGCGCGCCGGGGCGGGAGCGCCCGCACGGGGCGAGCGGTGGGCGATGCGCATGGCGCGACTGGCGGCTGCCGATCGCGCGTCGCGCGCCGTCTCCGGCCCGGCCCCGGGGACTACGGCTCGGCCGACTCGTCCATCGAGATCAGCGAGACGCCGTCGATGCCCTCGACCGAGCCGAGGGCGCGCACGAACTCGCGCGCCCGATCTGGCGCGCGCAGGCGCACGAAATAGGAGAGCTCGAGCAGCCGGCCCTCGCTGCGCGTCTGGATGTTGAGCAGGCTCTGCTTCTTCAGATACTGCTTGAAGACGCCCTCGTGGAGCATCGCCCCCCTCTCGTCGGGCTGGATCGAGAAGCGCAGCAGCAGATCCTGCGTGTGCACGGAGCCGAAGTTGCCGAAGTAGAGCAGCAGCACGGCGAACATGACGAAGCCGGTTCCGGCGAGCGCGATCATGTGGTAACCGGTGCCCGCCGCCATGCCGGCCGCCAGGGCGAGGAAGACGAACACGGTGTCGCGCGTGTCCTTGACGACCGTGCGGAAGCGGATGATCGACATCGCCCCGACCAGCCCGAACGCCCGGGCGAGGTTGTTGCCGATGACCATCATCACGATCGCGGTCACCATGGGCAGGAAGACGAGCGTGCCGACGAAGGAGACCGAGTAGTTGAGCGCGCGGTGCGTGCGCCGGTAGACGAGCGCCACGGCCACGCCGAGCACGAAGGCGATGGCCATATTGACCAGGATGTCGACCAGGAGGAAGCGTTGGCCCTGGATCACCATGTCGTTAAGCATGTCGCCTGCCTTGCCTCGGACGCCGGGTCAGAAGGACCCCTGCCCCCAAAGGTCGATGCCCTTGCAGTATTTTGATATCGGACGATGCGTCCTGTCCAGATAGCCCGTGACCGGCCTCATCCAGGGGGGCATGGAGCCGTCGAACTTCAACTCCAGCACCTGGATATGGTCGGTCAGGTGGCGGAATCCGCGCTCCGCGTGCCACTCGTCGGCCCGAGGACGGGCGAGACTGCGGATGTCCTTGTCGATCGTCAGCCGCTCCCGGCCGTTGATGCGGCCGATGTAGGCCTCGCGATCGTAGCTGATCAGGACCACCGGACGCAGTCGCAGCAGCTCCGTCAACTGGGCGAAGCGCTCGAGCGTCGCCCGCGCGCCCGGTGAGGGGCGCAGGCCGTCCATGGCCCGCCGGCCCTCGTGCAGGTAGGCCTGCCCCACGCCGAGAGGCAGGATCACCCTCTCCTTGAAGATGATCGTGCCGTTCTTGCGCTTGATCTCGAAGGAGACGACGGAGTCGGGCCCGTCCTCGTTGTAGGTCCGCAGGCGCAGCTTCTTGCGCACCCGCAGCCCGGCATCCTTCTCCCAGTAGAAGCGCAGTCCCGGCGTGTCGTAGTAGATGCTGCGCACGGTGTAGGTGTAGCCGGGGCGCCAGGAGGCGTAGTCGTCGGGGCGCGCGTAGGGCGCGATCATCGCCCGCACCCGCTCGATCTCGTCGGGGCGGATCGGGTACTTGAGCTCGTACCGCTTGAAGCGCGTCTCGGCCACGGCTCAAGCCCCCAGCGCCCGGTCCGACGCGTGCCGGACGCGATCGACCACCCAGGCGAGCAGCGTGACCGGGGCGCCGGTGAAGCGCAGCGATCCCTCCAGCCCCGGCCGCAGGAGGCCGTCGGGGTTGGGGATGGCGACCGTGGCCCAGAAGAAGGTGCGGCCGGCCACCGCGCTGGCCTCGCTGTCGACCGAGACGACCCAGCCCCGGGCGCGGACCGGGGATCCCATCGCCTGCACGACCGCCCCGCGCCCCGGGCGCAGGTGGAACACGCGCGACGGCGGCACGGGGGAGAAGGCATAGAGGGTGTCCGTGTCGGCGATGCGCACGAGCGCCGAGTCGGCCTGCAGGGCCATCACCTCTCCGGAGATGGGGCTGCGCAGCGTCTCGGCATCGACCCGCAGGGCGGCCTCCGCCAGCCGCCCGCGGAGTAGCTCGACGCGGGCCAGGTAGGTCTCGATGATGGCCGACTTCTCGCCGACCGCGACGGCCTCGAGCGCGCTCCGGGCGGCGGCGAGGTTCGCCTCCGCCTGCTCGAGCAGGCTGGCCGCGGTCTCGCGCTGCGCGTCGCTGGCCAGGCCCGCCTCGTGCAGCCTCGCGGTGCGCCGGAACTCGGTCTCCCTCTGCGCCCGCAGAGCCTGGGCCGCGGCCATCTCCCCACGGGCCCGAGCCACGATCTCGGCCTTCTCGCCCGTTTCGACGGTCCGTAGACCGGCCTCCGCCTCGAGCAGCTCGAGGGCGCTCGTCTGCTGCGCGGCGCGGCTCGCGTGGGAGCGCAGGTAGGCGACATCGTCGCCGGCGGCCACGCGGGCGCCGGGGCGGATCGCTCCCTCCCGCTCGAAGCGGACGACGTCTCCGCGCTCGAAGCGGAAGATGTCGAGGGTCTGGCGCTCACCCGCCGTGCGCGTGATCAGCCTCGCCTCGAAGGTGTCGGGGCCGGTGCGCATCAGGATCCACTCGGCCTGCGGCAGCAGCCGGCAGGGGCGGGTGAACTCGAGGGGCAGGCGGATCCACAGGCCGAGCAGCACCGTCAAAACGAGCGCGGCGATCGATCCCGCGACTGTCAGCAGGCGCTCGTGGGACATGCGTTGCCTCACAGCGGCCGGTCTCCCTCCCGGCCGACACCGAGCCGCCGGCCTCGGCCGGACTGGCCGGCGGAGACCGTCCTCTACCGTGCGCCGCGCAAGGCCGCCCGCCGGCGACCCGGCTCGGCCCGGCGCCATCGTCGCAGCCCGGCACCGTCGCCCCGGCCCGCGGCGCGCGACCCCGGCCCGTAGACCGGCAGGGGCCGGCGTGCGTTAGGGGAATCCATGGCGCGGCGTGCAGTCGATCTCCGCATCCAGGATGCCCATTGTACCATATCGGCACACGGGCCGGCATCTGCCGGGGAAACCCTCCTCGACCAGGCCGGCGGATGCCGGCGCCGGTGCCGAGCCGCCGGCGCCGGCGCCGCGGCGCCTCCGCCGCCGGGGCCGAAGGGGCACGCCGCCGCCGCTGCGCGGCGTCGTCGGGGCCGAAGGGGCGCGGGGTCGCCGCCGCCGCTGCGTCCGAGGCGTTGACCTTCGCTCGGCCGCCGACCTAGCATGGGCCGATGGGCGTCGCGCCGGAGCCGAGGAGGACTGCAATGTCGACCAGCCGGGACTGGCGGATTCGAGCCACCGACCGGCCCGGGCTTCGCCGCCCCCTTCTCCTCTTTCTCTGGCTGTTCCTCTTGGCCTCCGCGGCCCTGGTCGCGGTACCGGCCGCGGCCGACGCCCCGCGACTGAGCGCCGCGCTGGGTTACGGCGTGGCGGGTCTCTTCCATGACGAGTATGTCGCCCACGTGCGCCACTCCTCCGCCGCAGGCGAGTTCTCCGCGGGGGTCTGGTCCGTCGACGCGGGCTACCTCTTCGGACCGTCGCTGATGGTCGGCGCCCGCGTGCACGGGCTGTGCGTCGAGGTCGGCGACGGCGCCCCGGTCGGAAAGCTCGACATCCTGCCCGCCACCGCGTTCCTGGCCTACCGCCGCCCCGCGCTCGCCGGGCGGCTGGGGGGCTTCTTCGGCGCCGGGGTGGGCCGCGCCTCGGTGCGCTTCGTGCCGGCCGACACGATCGCCGCCTGGCTGCCCTGGCAGGGGGGCGAGATCGGGGTCTCCTCGACGAGTCCCTTCGCCGCGGAGCTCTTCGCCGGAGCGGAGGCGCGCTTGAGCGAGAACTGGGCCCTCGAGCTTCGCGCCGCGACGACCTGGGTGGACTGCGAGGTCGCCTACCGCCCGCGGCCGATCGACGGGGAGGGGGGATTCGCCCCGGCGCACGCCTACCGCGTCCAGGCCCGCCACCTGTCGCTGGCCGTGGCCCTGCGCTGGTGGGTGGAATGGTGGTGACGGGCGGCGCGTCCGCCCGCGCCGGCGATCTCCTGCTCGGCGCGCACCTGTCCACGGCCGGCGGGGTCTCCACCGCCCTCGAGCGCGCCCGGGAGTTGCGCTGCACGGCCGTTCAGATCCTCACCCACAATCGCGCGCAGTGGCGGATCGCGCATCCGCCGGACGAGCAGGTGGCGCGCTTCCGCGATCTCCAGGCCCGCCACGGTCCGTTCCGCCTCGCCGCCCACGCCAGCTACCTGGTCAATCCGGCCTCTGCCGATCGCGCGCTGCGCGAGCGTTCCGTGCGCACACTGATTGCGGAGGCGCGCCACTGCGGGGCGCTGGGCATCCCCAGGCTCGTGCTGCACCCCGGGTCCCACCTGGGCGCGGGGGAGGGCGCCGGCCTGCGGCGCGTCGTCGCCGCGCTCGATCGCGTGCACGCGGCGACGGCCGGGATGGCCGTCCAGACGCTGCTCGAGACGACCGCCGGCCAGGGCACGGGCCTGGGGCATCGATTCGAGCAGCTGGCCGAGATCCTCGCCGGGCTGGCGCAGCCGGACCGCGCGGGCGTCTGCTTCGACACTGCCCACGCCTTCGCTGCCGGCTACGACTTCCGCCGGCCCGAGCTGTATGCCGCGATGTGGACGGCGTTCGACCGCAGCATCGGGCTCGGGCGGCTGGCGCTCTTCCACCTCAACGACTCCCGGACGCCCGCAGGATCCCGCGTCGACCGCCACACGCACATCGGCCGCGGGGCCATCGGCGGCGCTCCCTTCGGCTGGATCCTCGCCGACGCGCGCTTCCGGCTCGTCCCCAAGGTGATCGAGACGCCGAAAGACGGCGACATGGATCGGCGCAATCTCACGCTCCTGCGCCGTCTGGCGCGGCGGACCCCCGCGCACGAGGGCCTGCCGCGAGCGCCCCGGCGGGGCGGGGCATGAGCGATCGCGAGCGACAGCTCGCGCTGGAGGACCTGGTCGCGCGACTGGCCGATGCGTTGCGCCGGCCCCTGCCCGGCGCCGCCGCGCAGGCGTGGATGGCCCCGCAGCCGCGGTCCGGCTGGAACCCGCGGGCTCGTGCGCCCGGCGGGCGGGCGGCGGCGGTTCTCGTCCTCGTCTACCCGGGCGCGGGCGATCAGGGGGATCCCGGGGACGATCGCCTTCCGAGCCCGCCGACGATCCTGCTCACCGAACGGACCGGTCTCGTCGAGCGCCACAAGCGGCAGGTCTCCTTCCCCGGCGGCGCGATCGAGAGGGGCGAGTCCCCCGAGCAGGCGGCCCTGCGCGAGGCTGCCGAGGAGACGGCCGTTCCCGTCGGGCTGCCCCGGATCCTCGGCCGCCTCACCCCCTTGTGGGTGCCGGCCAGCGGTTTCACGATCCATCCGATCGCCGCCTGGGCCGACGAGCGCCCGTCCCTCTCCCGGCAGCGACGCGAGGTCGCGCGCATCATCGAGGCGCGCGTGGCGCGTCTGCTCGACCCGCGCGCGGCGCACGCCGGAGAAGGGATCGCCGCCGCGCAGCTCCCGCATCCCGATGCCGGTCGCCCGAGCGCCGCGCGTCCGTGGGCGGATCGGGGCGGCCGTGAAGAGGGCGGGCCCTGGGCGAGGGCGCCCTACTTCGACCTGGACGGGGCGGCGCTCTGGGGCGCCTCGGCCATGATCATGGCCGAGTGGCTGGCGCTCATCGGCTGGCCGGGTCCCCCGGCGGCGGCGCGGTGAGCGATCGGGCGCGCAGCTCGTCGCGCGCGGCGAGCCAGTCGGCCGGCGTGGCGAGCAGCAGCCGTGGCGACAGGCGCCGGCGATTGCAGCGCGCCACGAGCCGGCCGAGCGCGGCCAGGTCGCGCGCCTCGGCGAGCCGCTCGATCCAGAGGCCGAGCAGGGGCGAGCGGACCGCGGGGTCCGGCGAAGATGTTCGGCGGACCGCCTCATCCGGATGTCCGGATCCCTCGGCGCCGGCCAGGCAGGCATCGAGGTGGGCGACGAGACGGGCGCCGAGGGGATCGCCCCAGGCCTCCCGCCCGAGCGGGGGCGGAAGGTGGACGGGGATCGCCGGGGTCGGCCGATCGTCCGCCGGCGCCGCGTCGAAGCCGCGCGGATCGATCCAGGCGAGGCGCCCCTGCGCCGCGAGCGCGTTCGCCCGCTCGGCCAGCGGCGCCGGGACCGGCGGGGGCAGGCACGCGCGCGCGATCGCCAGGCGCAGGCCTTTGTTCCGGCGCATCGCCGCCAGCGCCGGCGCCGCGGGCGGGGCGATCAGGCAGGGCAGCACGTAGACGCGCGCGTCGGCGTGGAGCGGGCGCCCGGCGACGCTGGCCGGCAGCAGCTCCGCTCTTCCCGAAGGCGCCGCCGGACGCTCGATCTCGAACAGCAGGTCGGCGCGCGCCACGCCCTCGGGCGGCGGCGCCGACAGCGGGACCTCGAAGACGAGCGGCTCGCGAGCCTCCGCCGACCAGGCCCCCGCGTACTCCGTGCGCTTCCGGTCGCCGATCACGCCCAGGCGCAGGCGCCCGGCGAAGCCCGCCGGCGGGTCGAGCAGGAAGAGCTGCGTCTGGCTCCGGCCCCGCCGGCGCCAGAGGCGCGTCTCGCGGACCCGCCAGGAAAGAGGCGCGCTCATGGGCCGCAGGAGGGGCGGCCCGCGGACGCCCCGTGCGCGCCGGGCCCTTCGGGGCGGAGCAGTTCGAGCAGGCGGCGCCAGACGACGGCCGGCCGCTCGCAGGCGATGGCGCTCATGTGCGCGCAGGCCTCGAAGCCCCAGACGGCGGCCGTGTCGGGCCCGTGCGCGAGGAGGCGGCGGGAGCCGGCGAAGAGGTCCTCTTCGCCCTCCGCCGTCACGCGGAAGGCCTGCAGCCAGAGCATGCAGGCCACGCCGGCCGAGCGGCAGGCCTCCAGCGCGGCGGAGGCCTGGGCGTCGATGAAGCGGTCGCGCGCCGCCGGGTCGCTGATGCCGAAGGCCTGCCAGTAGGGGTCGGTGCCGAACTCGACGACGCCCGGCAGGCGGGCGATCTCGTTCCAGTCGAGCGCCGGCTGCTCGGCGACGCCGTCGGGCAGGACGCAGATCGAGGAGCGCATCCCGAGCTCCAGCGCCCCGGCGGCCAGCGCTGCCAGCAGGCGCGCGACCGCCTCGGCGCGCATGCTCGCGATCGCCTCGGGCGGGACATCCGGCAGACCGGGCAGCCGCGCGCGGCAGTACTCGCAGACGCAGATCTCGCCCTCGGGATTGCCGGGGCCCCGGTGGCTCCAGTGCGGCTCGTCCCAGAAGAGCGTGCGCGCGCCGGCCTCCGCAGCCGCCTCGGTCCACTGGCGAAGCAGCGGGAGCAGGCGCGGGTGGTTGAGGCAGGCTCCCGCCAGACGCCGGCGGCTCGGGCCGCGCTGCGCCAGCTCCTCGTCCTCGACGAGCCACTGGGAGAAGGCCTCGCCGCCGAAGACGCCCGCCACGCCCCAGGGGTCGAGCAGCACCTCCAGCCCGCAGTCCTCGCTGATGCGGACGATCTCGCCCATCGTGCGCCGGTAGTAGCGCAGGTCGTTTTCGCAGAAGGTGTGCACGACCCGATCGAAGCCGAGCGCGCGGAGCCTCTCCATGTCGCTGCCCACGTGGCGCGGGATGCGGTTGCCGAAGTAGCTGCAGGCGATCTGCATGGTGCTCGACTCCACGGCCGGAGGGCCGATTCGCGGCGCCTCAGCCCTCCGCGGACGCGGCCCCGCGGAGCCGGCTCGGGGATCCGGCGCCGGCTCCGAGACTCGGGGCGCCCGGCTCCGGCGCGCCCTCCGGGCGGGCGAGGATCGTCCAGCGGCGCATCTGACGGAAGCCGCAGCGGGCGAAGAGCTCCCCGGCCCGCAGGTCGTCGAGGGAGCCGGAGACGGTGACGAAGCGGGCGTGCTCCAGGCGCCGCAGCGCCTCGGAGAGCATCGCCGTGCCCAGGCCGCGGCCGCGGTGCGCCGGCAGGACCTGGATCCAATCGACGAAGCCCTCGCCGAACTCCGGGCAGCAGCCGTTGATCGCCAGGCCCACCCGGCGCCCCAGCGCCCGGTCGCGGAGGAAGAACCAGCCGTCGGCGAAGTAGTAGTCCGATCGCGTGATCCGCCCGAGCTGCCCGGGGCCCATGTGCGCGGCGAGCCGCGGTTCGCAGGCGCCGAGCAGTTCGGCCGCGGCGCCCAAGTCGCTCTCGGGATCGAAGGGGGCGAATTCGAATCCGGCGGGAAGCGCGCGCCGGCCCCTCCGTCCCTCGCCCAGCACGCCGCGGAAGAACCGCCCCCGGGACTGCAGACCCGGGGGCGCGGTCCAGTCTCCCGCCTCGGTCTCGACCACCGGCAGGAAGGCGAGCGCCGGAAGGCGATGTTCGACCTGGGCGATCAGATTGCTCAGCGTCTCCGCTCGTCCCGGCCGGCACCAGGTGAACTCGATGGCGCTGCGGGTGTGGGCGACGACGGCGCTCAGGCGATTGCCGTCGGTGGAGGCGAGGTAGTGGCACCGGGCGAGGTCCTGCTTGAGCTTGCAGAAGGGCAGACAGAGCGTGGCGTGGGGGGCGCCGGGGTAGAGCGCGCGCACGAGCTCGAGCGTGGCCGACCGCTTCGGAGGGCCGTCGCTCGGCGCGCGCAGAGAGCCCGGCGAGTGTAGCGCGGTTAGGATCACGATGGCGGCACGATAGGCCCGGGCGAGAGGACGGTCAAGGCGAATGGAGGAGGGGCGAGCGCCGGCGGCGCGCAACGCCCCGCGGACGCGGTGAGCCTCGCGGATGCCCGCGCGCCGGCGGGCAGGAAGGGCGCCTAAGGGCTCGAGGCCTCCGCGGCCGAGTCCACGACGCGCAGCGTCCTCGCCGGAGCGCCTGCCTCGTCGAGCAGCTCCAGGCAGTCGCCCGGGGCCAGTTCGCGGCCGCGGCGCGTCTCCACGGCGCCGTTGACGCGCACGCGGCCTGACTGGACGCGCAGCTTGGCTTCCCCGCCGGTGGAAGCGAGGCCGGCGAACTTGAGCAGCGCGTCGACGCGGATGGTCGCTGTGCGGATGGGGATGCGTTCCTCGTCCATGGCGTTTCCTCTCCGGCCGGCGCGAACCGCCGACAACCTCCGTCCGGACGACGCCGGCGGGCTGGAGTCAGTCTACGCGCTGCCGGGGTCATGGAACAGGGGCGCCGCGGGGCGCCGCAACCGGCGGCGACACGGCCGGCGCGCCGGCTTGTCGACCGGTCGCGCCGGCCGTAGAATCACGCCTCGCCCGGTCGCCGCCGTTGCGGCGCGGCGCCGGCGGGGAGGGAACGGCCCGTGGCGAAGACACTGCCGACTCGGGATCGCGGACACCTGCTGGTCGCCGCCGTGCTCGTCCTCAGGCATCGGACGGGCCACCCGCCGCGCCCGCAGGAGCTGGCCGAGCTCCTCGGCTGGGGGGACGAGCAGACGCACCTCGTCGCCCGCGGCCTCGTCGACTTCGGCGTGCTGCGCATGCACGAGACCCCCTTCGACGCGCGCCTGGAGGTGGTCGATCACCGCCGGCTCGACGAGCTGCCGGAGGAGGAGGGGGAGGCGCTGCAGAGCGAGGTAGACCGCTTCCGCCGGACCGATCGCGAACGGAAGGAGAAGCTCGAGCAGATGTTCAGCAGCGGCGAGATCGACGAGCGCCGCAAGCGCGAGACGGAAGCCCTCGAGAAGCAGTTCGCCGAGTTCCGGAAGAAGAAGTCGCCGCCCCCCGTGTGAGCCATCGCGCAGGACCGCGCGGGCGCGCAAGTTCGTTGCCTCGCGGGAGCCCGAACGCAACACCTCTTCACCAGGACTCCTGTCGGCGACTCTATCTCGTTGAAGTGCAATCGATTCTCCGGATCTGAGTTTGCCTCCCGGCCCGCCGGTGCGCTATAATGGAGGTCGTTCCGTTTGGATCGAACGCGACGCGCGGGCCCCGCGCGCCGTGCCGACTTGGGCCGACTTGCGAGGAGGGTTCGGATGAAGACATCCAAGGGCGCCTGGTCCGTCTGGGGGGCGATCCTGCTGGGCCTGTTCGCCGCGGCGACGGCCTCGGGATCGATCAGCAGGGTCGTTCTGCTCGAAGACTTCGACAGCACCGCCTGAAGCTTCTGCGTACCCGCCAGGTGTGGCGTGGAAGTGGTTCTCGGCGAGTTCGGCAATCAGTTGGTCGCCCTGGCCCCGCACATCGGTGGCCAGTTCCTCCATTCCTTCTCCAGCCAGCGCGCCTCGTTCTACGGCGTTACCGGCACTCCGACCATCCATGTCGACGGCTCGCGGCGGCAGCTCGGCACGACGGGCACGTGTTCCGGCGATGCGGCGAACTTCCGCACGCTGATCAACCAGCGCCTCGCGGAGACCGGCGGCCAGAGCCCGGTCTCCATCACCGGCGTCTACTCGTTCGACGCGACGACAGTCAGCGTGTCGGCCACCTTCGAGCTGCTCGACCCGGTCACGCTGGTCAGCCCGACGGCCTACCTGGTGATCTATGAAGACGGGATCTCCTACGGCGGCAACGCCTACCACCATGTCGTGCGCAACGGCCACAGCCAGGCGGTCACGCTGGCCCAGGTCGGCGACATGGCTACGGTCACCCAGGTCTTCCCGCGGGGCAACTGGAACATCAACAACGTCGGGGCGGTCGCCTTCCTGCAGCGGGGCACGGGCACCTGGAACCAGAAGGAGGTCTACCAGACGGCCAAGCTGCCGATGGTGGCCGACTTCCGCTTCGTCTACGAGTGCCTGATCGGCTCGGCACCCCACGGCAACGGCACCGTCGAGTTCGCGGCCGTGCTGACGAACATCAGCGACGAGACCGACGAGCTGACGGTCAGTCTCAACAACACCTTCGGCTGGCCCGCCGAGTTCATGCTCGCGGGCGAGTCGGGCTTCCACACGACCCCCTCGGTCGTCGCCCTGGGGCCGGACGAGGAGATCGGCGTCACGCTGCGCGTCTCGACCGACGCGGAACTGCGCACCGGCAGCGGCGCGATCGTCGTCACCTCGACCGCCTCGTCGCGCACGCAGTTCAACCCGGCCACGGTCTTCAACGGCAGCCCGGCGGTCCTCGTCGTCGGCGACGACTCCTACAAGTTCGAGGAGGAGATCATCACCAACGCCCTGACCGCCAAGGGCTACCTCTACGCCCACTGGGACTGCTACTACGACCACAACAACGCCGGCCCGGCCTACGACGACATGAAGTGCTACGACGTCGTCATCTGGCACCACGGCTACGAGATCTCGAACCTCCTCTCGACCGCCGAGATCCAGGCGATCATGGACTTCATGGACGCCGGCAAGGGGTTCATCCTCTCCAGTCAGGACATCCTCAGCCAGACGAGCCCGGCGCTGCCGGCCGCCTTCAGGAGCGACTACCTGGGGCTGGGCGGCTTCACCGTCAACGTCGACGCCGACTACGCCCAGGGCTTCGCCGGCGACCCGATCACCGACGGCATGAGCTTCGACCTGACCTATCCATACAGCCACTGGGATCGCGCCGACGACCTGGTGCCCAACGCGTACAGCACGGTGATCTTCCACTCGGAGGACCAGGACCGCATCGCGCTGCGGACCGACAACGGCACGGCGCGCTCGGTCTTCTTCGCCTACTGCCTGAACGCGATGAGCGAGTCGGCTCCGGCTCCGAACAACCCGGCGACGTTGCTCGACCGGGCGATCCAGTGGGTGCTGCCGCAGCCCAGCCAGTCGGTGCCCGAGCAGGTCCCGGCGGGTCTGGCCTCGGCCATCCGCTCGGTCACGCCGAGTCCCTTCGCCTGGGACGCCTGGGGTGCGAGCGCGATCCGGATGCGGATCAGCGAGCGGGCCGCCGGTGGGCCGTCGCGCCTGGACGTCGTCGATCTGAACGGACGCCTGGTGCGCAACTTGGTGGACGGTCCGCTGCCGCAGGGCGTGGCCTCGGCCAGCTGGGACGGGCGCGATGCCTCGGGCCAGCCGGTGAGCGCGGGCGTCTACTACCTGCGCCTGCAGACGGCGGACGGGACCCATAGCGCCCGGACCGCGGTGCTGCGTTAGGGACCAGCGAGGCCGGGCCGGCCCGAGCGTCGGCCCGCGCCCGATCCATGCGGGCGGCCGGGGGGAGCCCCTCCGGCCGCCCGCGCGTTACGGCCGCGGGGGGACCCGGAACGGGGGTCCCTGCTCCCAGGCCCATCCGCCCCGCGCACAGCCGCCCTCCAGCCACTTCCCCCTCCCGATTCGATGGGAACCTACCGATAGTTACCGGGTGTGGCCCGTGATCGGATCCGGCCCCCCACACGCGGCATGGGAGGTGGCGACATGAAGACGCAAGCCTGGTTCCCAGCATCCCTCTTGCTGTTGGCCGTGTCCCTGCCCGCCTGGGCGGGCGCCCCGGCGACGCCGCCCGAGGAGTGCGTGCTCTTCGGCCAGAGCACGGCCATCCCCAACCCGGACGATCCGAGCCTGGGCGCCTGGAAGTACTGCTTCACGATCCAGTGGTTCACCTCCACGCTGCAGCCCCCCGATCACCTGAACGTGGTCCTCAACCTCGGCGATTGCCCCTGTGTCTGCGAGCTCTTTCCCTTTGCCGCCACCGATCCGGCCGGCAGTTCCTCGGGTGTGGATCAGAACGGGCTACCCTGCACCGCCCTCTACCACGCAGGCTTCGAGTGCGCGGGGGATCCTTCGATGGGGATCGACGAGCCGCTCGTGCAGTTCGTGCCCTACGGCGGTGGCTGCGTGCCCCGGCCCACGGGTCCGGGAACGTTCTGCTTCTACAGCGACTGGCCGCCGATGCCGGTGCCGGTCGACAATCTCCTGATCTCGATCAAGGCGGGCGACGAGGAGTGCTACGGCGAGTTGCTCGGCGTGCTACCCGAGTGCACCTGTCCCCCCTCGCCGGTCGAGATCCGCACCTGGGGTGGCATCAAGCGCTTCTTTGGCGAGTAGCGTCCCAGAGCGCGATCCCGTCCGGCGCCGCCGCGGGTTCGGAGAGCCATTCTTCCGCCCGGGTCCGGACTCCGGACCGCTCCGACGCCTCTTCTTGACCGGCGCCTCCCGCTTAGCCACCATCGCCGCGCACTCGCGTGCGGGTGCGCCCATCGGGTTACAGAAAGGAGAGCGATCATGCTTAGATTCCGCAGTCTCGCCTGGGTCCTCCTGTTCCTCGTTCCCATGGTCTGCCTCGTCTCCTGTGGAGGCGACAAGAAGGGCACGACCCAGCCCCCCCCGGGAGACGAGGTGCCCGCCATCCCCGCGGCCGAGGTGACGACCGATGTCGAGTTCGGCAGCAATGACCCAGTCGCCCAACAGGCCGAGTCGATGGTCGAAGGCCAGCTCGCCCTGGCCGGGGCCATGGCCAGCATGGGGCAGGCTTACATGGCCCCCCTCGGCGGCGCCGATTGGCAGAGCGCCGGCTCGCAGTGCTGGACCTACAGCTACGGCCATGCGGGCTGCAGCTGGGTCTACCAGGTCTGCCGTCTCGCGCTCCTCTACGAGTGGACGCTCACGCTCAACGGGACCTGCGGCGGCACCGCGCCCTACTCGAACTGGGTCGCCATGCGCGGAACGACCACGGCGGACGGGCACGAGGGGACGATGCGCGTCTACGAGGAGAACAGCACGGCCGTCCACTCCGCCTGGGCCTGGCTGATCGCCGCCGACAACAAGTCGGCCACCTGGTCCTTCTACGACGGGGACGTCCATCAGGACAACCTGACCGCGTTGCTGGAGTGGGTGGAGAACCCCGACGGCTCGGAGGACGTCGTCTGGACCTGGTACGAGTCGGTGCGGTTCGAGACGCACGTCAGCGCCTCGGGCAACGCGGGCTGGATGGAGCTCTACAACTGGGACGCGGCGGAGAGCGAGTGGGTCCTCGCCTGGAAGATCGTCTGGAACGCCGACGGCTCGGGGTACTGGGCCTGGTACGACGACACCGGCGAGGAGATCAGCCGCCAGACCTGGTCCTCGTAGGACGCTGCCGCAGCCAGGCGCGCCACTGCGCCTCGCAGGCGGCGATCTGCTGCGGCGTGAGCTGGGGCTCGCGGCGGAAGACCTGCATCCGCCGCGGGCCGGCCAGGAAGACGTTGGGCTGGAAGCACTCCACGTAGCCTTCCGGCGGTTCCCGGTCGTGCGCCATCTGGCGCTTCGGCGCGGTGATGCGGTCGCTGCGCGCGATCACGTGATCGTTGAGCCCCCACAGGTCGATGATGTGCACGCGCGGCAGAACCCAGGCTGGCACGCCCACCGCCAGTTCGGCGAGCACGGGCTGTCCATCGGGGCCGATGCGCGAACCCTCGGCCCGGGTGGGATAGGTCTCGACCTCGAACCTGTGCAGCACGCGGTGCTCCTGGTGGCGCACGCAGACGAAGCGATTGATCAGCCAGTCCTGGAGGGCGTCGAAGGTCCGCGCGTACCAGCGCGCCGCCGCTGGCCAATGCGGCGCGACGGGCGCGCGCATCAGGAAGGTCTCCTCCCGCGTCTCCAGGCGGCGCGTCTGCGCCCAGTGGGTCCAGGGTACAGGCAGCGCGAGCAGCACCGCCGCCGCCATCAGCGCCAGGCTCGCCCGCGGCCGGATGCGGGCCAGGTTTAGCATCCAGACGAAGGCGACGAGCGACAGTGGGACGATGTGGCTGTAGACGCGATACTCAAAGTGGTCGCCGCCGATGACGAGCGTGTAGTAGAGCAGGTGCGCGAGCAGCGCGAGGGCGACGAGCGTCCACGCCAGGGCCGGACCGCCGGAAGCGGGCGTCGCCGCGGCGCCTCGGCCTGGCGCCGTGGCGGACGCTGCCGGCTTCGCCGCGGCGCGCACCGAGCCGGCATCCCGGCCGCCGCCGCCGCGCAGCTCGGCACGCAGGCGTTCGCGCAGCATCGGCCAGCGGGGCAGGAGCACGGCCAGCGCGAGCGCTAGCCAGACCCACAGGGCGTACTCCAGCACGAACGAGGCCGCGTAGCGCCAGCCGCTCTCGGGCCAGGGGCCGGTGTACTTGGCGTAGTAGGTGTTGGGCAGCCAGGCGCCGTAGAAGGCGCGGCGCCAGAGGAGGTGGGTCGGGACGACGGCGAGCGGCGCCAGCGCCCACAGCCCCCGGGCGCGCTCGCGGACGCTCGAGCCCGGCAGGGCGAGCCAGACGATGGGCAGCGTGGCCAGCGCGAAGAGCAGCCCATCGGGCCGCGTGAGGCAGAGCGCCGCGGCGGCGCCGGCGATCGCCAGGGGGCGGCGGCGGGAACCCGCGGGCAGGAAACCCGCGGCGTAGACCCAGGCGGCGACGAGCGCGTTGAACATGGCCGTCTCGAGGCCGGAGCTGCTCCAGGTGATGAACGTGCGGTGGCTGACCAGGCCGGCCAGCGTGAGCGCCAGCAGCGGCAGCCGCAGGCGCTCCCGCTCCTGCGTCCAGGTCAGCCGCCAGACCATGCGCGCGGTCAGCGCGAGCGTCGCCAGCGCGAAGAGCAGCGCCAGCGTGTTCGCCGCGGCCGGCGGCTCGACGCCCAGGACGCGCCAGACGAGATCGAGCAGCACGACCCAGAGAAAGCTCGTGTAGCCCTCGACCGGAGAGAAGGGAGGCGCGTTCCAGACATAGCCGTAGCCCAGTCGGGCGTTGCTGATGTAGCGGAAGGCGATGTAGGCGTCGTCGGTCAGGAACCAGAGGAGCTTCCAGCCGGCGAAGAGCGCGGCGGCCGCGGCCGCGAGGAGCAGCGCCAGGCGAAGCCGCGAGGCGTCGGCGCGGATCATCGGCCCCCCTCCCCTCGCAGGCGCCGCCACCGGGCGCGGGCCTCGGCCTGTTCCGGGTCGAGGCGCAGCGTCTCGCCGTAGTGCGCCAGGGCCGCGGACAGGTCGCCGCGCTGTTCGGCGATCAGGCCGAGACCGAGCGTGCCCATGGCGAACTCGCGCGGATGGCGCGCCTCGCACTGCAGGCCCGCCGCGAACTCGCGCTCCGCCCCGGCGAGGTCGCCGCGCGCCAGGAGGGCGTGCCCGAGGCGGATGTGCAGCCCCGCCGCGAAGCGCGGCCCGGCGCGCAGGCCGGCGCGGAAGTGCTCGATGCCGGCCGCCGCGTCGCCCCGCTCCATCTCGCGCATGCCGAGGATCTCGTAGGCGTGGGCCTCCTGCGGATCGACGCCCGCGGGCCGGCTGTGCGTCCACGCGGCGAGGGCCGCGAGCGCGAGCGCGGCGGCGAGCAGGGGCCCCCGGCGCCGCGCCCGGAGCGCGCCCGCGCCCCACTCGACGGCTCCGGCGGCGAGGAGGATGAGCCCCGGCACGGCGGGCATCTTGAAGCGCGTGGTGACGAAGAAGGCGATCACGGCCGCGGCGGAGGCGGCAGTGTAGCCCCACAGCGGGAAGAAGCGGCGCGGGTCGCGGAGGGCGAGCAGCAGCCCCAGCGCGCCGAGCGGCGCGAGCAGACCGAAGCCCACCGGCAGCCAGCGCGCGATCGGAGCGTAGCGCTCGGCGAAGAAGCGGATCGGCTGGTTGTCGGCCAGCTCGGCGCGATTCCAGAAGAGGCGGAACTTGCGGCCCATGAGCGCCAGCCACTCGCCGGGGCTGCCGGCGGCGAAGCGCAGCGACTCGCGGGTGAAGTGGGCGGACACCTCCGAGGGACGCAGCTTGCGGCCGAGCGCCTGCTCGGCCATGGCGATCGACTCGAAGTAGCTCCCCCGCCAGTCGGCCATGCCCCCGGGGAGCTCGGCGGTCGTGCCGTCGGAGCCCGGGTGATTGCCGATGTAGAGGTTGAGCCCCCCCTGCGAGGCGATCGGCACGAAGTCGCCCCCCACCAAGGCATTGCGGATCGTGATCGGCAGGATCGGCACGAGACACGCGGCGACGAGGATCCCCGCGCGGCGCAGCGCGGCTCGCGGTTCGCGCCTGTTCGCCAGCCAGAGCGCGGCGGCGGCCAGGGCGGCGAAGAGCAGGACGGTCGGCCGGGCGATCGCCGCCAGGCCCAGGGCGAGGCCGGCAGCGGCGTGGAAGCGCAGCGCCCCCCCCTGCCAGGCGCGGGTGAAGAGGTAGAGGCCCAGGAGGTTGAGGAACAGGCCCAGCGGGACATCGAGCAGCTCGGCGTCGAAGTGGATCATCAGCCAGCAACCCGCCGCGGCAAGGCCCGCGCCGGCGGACGCCCAACGACCATGGAAGCACCTGGCGATCAGGAAGACCAGTCCGCAGCTCAGCGCCCCCAGCAGCGCCTGGGCGAGGCGCGGCGCGAGATAGCCGTCTCCGAAGAGGCGGTAGCAGGCGGCCAGGAACCAGGGGTAGAGCGGGGCGCGGAAGTAGGGGTGGCCGGGAAGGAAAGGCTCGCCGGAAAGATAGCTGCGCGCCCACAAGTCGTGGTTCCGCGAGTCCATGATCGGATGGTCGAAGAAGGGATTGGCCTGGTACTGGAAGACGTAGATCAGCCGCAGCAGGAGCGCCAGACCGACGATGGCGAGCAGCCAGAGGCCGTCGGGTCGCGCCCAGGCGGGGGGCGGCGCCTCGGGCGGCGGGCCCGGGCGGGTCTTGCGCGGCTTCACCTGGATCCATCCCTCGCTGGGGCCCGACGGGCCGGGGTCTCCGGCCAGCAAGGGGGAGAATAGGAAGCGGATCCCCGCGCGGCAAGGGCGGGAGATCCGCCAACCGGACCGGCGAAGCGGCCTAGGTGCCCGCGGCGTGCTCCAGCAACGCCCCCACCGCGGCCATCGGCACCTGCACCCGGACCGCCTCGTCCGGCGTGTCGGCCACGACGATCAGGTGGCGGCCCCTCTTCTCGATGCGCACCTTGTCGTCCGACGACTCGACCTCGACGAGCACGCCGTCGGGACAGCGATCCAGGGCCCGGCGGATCCCGCGCAGGGCGTCGCGGCGCAGCGCCGTCGAGGCGAACTCCTGGTACGCTGCGGGGATCCGGGATCGCGGCATGCAGCGCAGCACTCCGTGCACGAGGCAACCGGGTAAGCGCAGGCCGCGGATCTCGCACCCTTCCGGGCTCGTCGCCCGGACGTCGATCTCGATCATCCCCGCCCGTTGGACGGCGACACCGAGCACGACCCCGCCGCAGACGAGCAGCGCGGCGGCCGCGCCGAAGAGGATCAGGAACTTGCGTGGAGAAGTGGTCATGGCCGAACGCCTCCCTGACGCTGCGTCGCGGCCCGTTCACGGCGGGCCGGACCCTCATGCCGCGTCGCGGCCCGTTCACGCCGGGCCGGACCCTCATGCCGCGTCGCGGCCCGTTCACGCCGGGCCGGCCCCTCATGCCGGGCCGGCCTGCTTCCCGGCGGCGGGTCTCACTCGCAGCGGCTGTGCCGGTCCACCCAGATGCGCACGCGCTCATCGTCGCCATCGACCGTGATGACGCTGCCGTCGTCGGCGGCCAGCGCGCGGATCGCCGCCGCGACGTCGAGCTCGCGGCCCTCCCCGGAGGAAACGAGCGCGTCGAGCACGGCCAGCGGAACTCGCACCAGGACCTGCTCCTCGGGCTCCTCGACGCGGATGGTCAGGCGGCCCTCCTCCTTGGCCACGCGGACGAAGTCGTCGCCGTCCTGAATGGCGATGTACTCGCCGTCGCGCGCTTCGCGCAGCGCCGCCAACAGGGCGAACACATCAAGGTCGTGCCGTCCGCCATGGCGGTCGAGAACGAGGCGGCCGGCGCGGAAGTCATCTCCGTCGACCATGAGGATCATCGACTCGACCAGCTCGATGGGCAGGTTCACCCGCACGCGCTCGTCGGAGCGCTCGGCATCGACGCTGATGTGCAGCCAGTGTTCGCTCGCGCCGACCCCGGGAGCGAGAAGGAGGGATGCCAGGAAGAGCCGAGCGAGGAGCCTCGTGCGGGTTGTCATGATCCGACCTCCGCGTTGGGGCGGCCGGGCGGCCGCCGGACCGGCTGACCTTGCGCGCACAGGGACAGACGAACCCCGCCCGCCCGATGTTGCCTGCCCGGCTGCCCCGGAGCGGGCCGCCCGGATCCCTCCCCGGAGAGCGCAACTGTTTGTCTAGAAGCTGATTGGAACGCTCTGTGGCCGGCCCGCCGGAGTCCAAGCGGCGCGAAATGGGGTGACGCCGCCCCCCCGAAGCCGACTATCATGGGGTCCTTCGGCGATGTGGCCCAAACATGGAGGTGCAACGATGAAGCGCATGCATGGCGCGGCCCGCCCGAGCGTCGGGGCGCTCGGTCTGGTCGCTCTGCTGATCGTGGGGATGGCGGCCGGCTGCGGCAAGGACGACGAGTCGACGACCCCGCAGCCGCCCGGAACGCTCACCTTCGTCAACGGCGACGGACAGGTCACGCTCTCCTGGGGCGGGTCGAGCTCCGCCGGCGACGCGGTCTTCGCCGGCTACGACGTCTTCCGCGACACTTCGTCGATGATCGGGCTCGATCTCGCCTCGCTGACCGAGAGGAAGCTCAACGCCTCTCCGCTCACAGTGCGCAGCTACATCGACGCCACGGCCGTGAATGGGACGATGTACTACTACGCGGTGCGCTCGGCGAAGACGGGCGGGGGCTGGAGCACGCCGACGAACGAGATCGATACCTCCCCGGTGACCAGGAGCAATCTGGTGCTGCTGGCCGAGTTCGCCGACCCCGTGCGCCCCAGCGGTCTGGACGTCTCCGCGGGCGCGGCGGTCTCCGTCCGGCAGGAGAACCTCATGCAGGTCGACATCTACCTCGGCACGGCGGGGGACAACGACGAGTCGACCCAGCAACTGGCCCTGAAGAGCCCGAACCTGGTCAACGCCGGAGACCCGGCCTGGAGCGCGCGGGTGGCGCAGTTTAAGCTGCTGCCCAACGAGGACTCATCGACGACGGAGATCTCCGGCTGGCAGGACAGGATCCTCCTGGGGACGAACGCCCAGCAGATCACGAGCAAGGTCATCGCCGTGCGCACGCCGCCGGACGGGGCTGGCCAGGTGCACTACGGCAAGATCATCGTCTACTCCACCGCGGGACCGCAGGGGCAGAGGCAGATCGAGGTCTTCAGCACGTTCCAGCAGATCCCCAACTACATCCGCTTCTAGCCGCGCGGGCGCGAGGCGGCGCGCCGGCGTCCGGACCGGCGCGCCGCCCCCGCCCAGCCGCCCCGACCTGCGCCCCGCGCCCCCGCCCGGCCGCGCGGGGTCCGGCCCCTCGCTCGGGGTCGCGTAGCGTCCGGATGGCGCCGCGTCCGGATGGCGCCGCGCCCGGATCGCGCCGCATCCGGATGGCGCCGCGCCCGGATCGCGCCGCATCCGGAGCGGGTCGCGTTCCGCCCGCACGGGGCGTTCTGCTATACTTGGGAGCGACTCGGGGAATCTCGACTCGAGGAGGGACGCCATGTTCCCGACGGGCTCGACGCGCCGGCCGGCCCGCCCAGGCATCCTGGCCGCCTGCCTGGCTCTGGCCGCCCTGGCCTCGCCCGCCCTGGCGGGGATGCCGCTGGAGGCGACCCCCTTCTGGCAGTCGGCGCCCAACGGCCACCGCGCCACCGGCGGCGCCTGGGCCGACGTCGACGGCGACGGCTGGATCGACATGATCGTGGCCAACGGCAACGACATGGCCCGCCAGAACCTGGTCGTCTACCACAACAACGGCGACGGCACGTTCCCGCTCGATCCGACCTGGGTCTCGGCGGACGCCGACTACCACGGGCACCTCGATGTCGGCGACATCAACGGTGACGGCCTCGTGGACGTGGCCGTGGCGGTCTACCTCGGACCCAACCGCTTCGGCGATCCGGGCTGCGTGAAGGTCTATCTCAACAACGGCGAGGGGGGATTCCACCCCCTGCCGAGCTGGATCAGCGCTGACCGCTTCTTCTGCTTCTCGGTCGCGCTGGGCGACGCCGACGGCGACGGCGACCTGGACCTGGCCTGCGCCTGCGGCGAGGACTACTACGACGATCCGGAGCGCCAGCGGATCTACTTCAACGACGGCGGCGTCCTGGAGGCGACCCCGTCCTGGCTGTCGACCGAGATCGGCTACGCCCTCGATGTGTTCTGGAGCGACGTCGACGGCGACGGCGACCTCGACCTGGCCTTCTGCGGCACCTCCACGCCGCTGCGCATTTACCTCAACGCCCAGACGGCGGGGGGCGGCATCGCCACCACCGCCTCCTGGGAGAACGCCGACCTGCCCCAGTACGGCAACACCTGCGCGCTCGCCGACTGGAACGGGGACGGCTTCCCGGAACTGGCCGTGGCCGACAACAGCCAGCTCGGCGGCCTGGGACGCTTCAAGGTCTACGCCAACACGGGCGGGACGCTGGAAGCGACGCCCGCCTGGACTTCGAACGACGGCGGCTACGGGTCCCACGTCTCCTGGATCGATCCCGACCTGGACGGCGACCTGGACCTGGCGACCGGCCGCTGGTGGGGCGCGGCGCGCATCTACGAGAACACCGGCGGGACGCTGACGGGCAACCCGGTCTGGTCGAGCAGCGTCGCCCCGGTGATCGAGAACATGTTCTGGGGCGACGTCGACAACGACGGGCTGCTGCCCACCGGCCTGACGATCGCCAGCGGGGACGGCGCGCGCACGCACTTCACGCTCGGCCGCGCGCCGGCCCGGTCGGTGGACGAGGTCCGCGTCGACGGGGCCACGCTCCCGCCGACCGCCTACGCCGTGCACGAGGGCAACGGCTGGATCTCCCTCGCCGCGCCTCCTCCTCCGGGGCAGGGGAACGTGGAGATCCGCTACACCTGGTCGGCGGACGACGATCTGGGCATGACCACCTGGGACAGCACGCGCGGCAACTACATCTTCCTGCACCAGGGGGTCGCCGCCGCGCCTCCCGCGGCGCAGGCGGTGGCGGCCATGACGGTCGCCCCGAATCCGATGATCGGCATGACCGCCCTGCGCTATCGGGGCGCATGCGCGGACCGGGCGCGAGTCGCGGTGCACGACGTGGACGGGCGCCTCGTGCGTACCCTGCACGACGGCCCGCTGCCGGAGGGGCTGATCAGCTGGCAGTGGGACCGGCGCGACGAGGCCGGGAGAATCGTCGCCAGCGGCGTCTACTTCGCCCGCATGGAAGCCGCCGGCGAGACGGCTTCCCGCAGGCTGGTCGTGCTGAGGTAGCGGGCCCCGATCGGGGCCTGGCGCTGGCGGGCCCCGGTCGGGTGCCGACGGCCGACTCGACGGGAGGCGGCGGGCGGGTCCCCCATGCGCACGGATGCCTATGTGACGGCCGACACGCTCGCCCGGCGCACCCGGGTCTGGCTGGGCGAGATCCGCAGCGCGATCGCGCCCAGGCCTCGCCTGCAGCTCGTTCCCGGCCGCTGCGCCCTCCTGGTGATCGACATGCTTCGCTATTTCGCCGACCCCGGGGGGCGTTGCCGCCTGCCGGCGGCCGAGGCCGTCGCGCCGCGCATCGGCGCGCTGCTCGCCGCCTGGAGGGAGGAGGGGACCGGGCGCGGGCCGGTCGTCTTCACCCGGCACGCCCACCATGGCGAGCACGACCTCGGCATGCTCGGCCGCTTCTTCCAGGACCACATCCGCGCCGGGGAGCCGGAGTCCGAGATCATCCCCGCCCTCGCGCCGCGGCCGGGAGA
>VGIY01000008.1 GCA_016867695.1 Candidatus Eiseniibacteriota bacterium
GCCAGAGCTTGGCCGCGTCGGCGAGGAAGGTGCGCAGCGCCGGCTCGTCGCGCCGCCCTGTCTCCTCCATGGACACCTCGCTCTCGCGCCCTCCGGGGCGGGGAATGCCCTAGCGGTCTACCGCAGCGGCGGACCCCCAGCGGCCGGCGCGCGGCCGCCCCGCAGCTTCCTCTTCAGCAGCGCCAGGCGCATCGGCGCCAGCCGCTCGACGAAGAGCACGCCGTCGAGATGGTCGATCTCGTGCTGCACGACGCGAGCCATCAGCCCGTCGAACTCCTCGATCCGCTCCTCGCCACCCGTGTCGAAGTAGCGCGCGCGGACGCGCTCCGGGCGGCGCACCTCCGCGTAGGTCCCGGGAACGCTCAGGCAGCCCTCTTCGAAGACGCACGACCCCGCGTAGGCGACGATCTCCGGGTTGATCAGCGCCAGGCGGCGGCCGCTGCCCTCCTCCTCCGGGCGCGGATGGACGACGATCACGCGCCGGAGCGCGCCGATCTGCGGCGCGGCGAGCCCGATGCCCCGCTCCGCGTCCATCGTCTCCAGGAGATCGGCGACCAGTTCCCGGACCTTCTCGTCGACGCCCGCCACGGGGGCGGAGCGCCGCTCCAGCAGCGGGTCGCCGTAGGTGAGGATGCGTCGCACCGCCATCGCCGCTCCTACTCCCAGGGCTCGCCGCCGAGATAGCGTTCCGCGTCGACGGCCGCCATGCAGCCGCTGCCCGCCGCGGTGATCGCCTGGCGGTAGCGGTGGTCGGCGACGTCGCCGCAGGCGAAAACGCCCGGGATCCTCGTCCTCGAGCCGGGGGGCCGCGCCACCAGGTAGCCGTTCTCGTCGAGGTCGAGCTGCCCGGCGAAGAGCTCCGTGTTGGGCTTGTGGCCGATGGCGATGAAGACGCCGTCGCCGGCGAGCTCGTTGCGCTCGTTCGTCTGGACGTCGCGCACGACGACCCCCGTCACGCGGCCGGCGGCGACATCGCGGATCTCCTCGACCACCGAGTTCCAGCGGAAGCTGATCTTCTCGTTGCGCCGCGCCCGCTCCTGCATGTACTTCGACGCGCGCAGCTCGTCGCGGCGATGCACGATCGTCACCCGGCGGGCGAAGCGGGTCAGGAACAGGCCCTCCTCGATCGCCGTGTCGCCGCCGCCGACGACGAGAACGTCCTTGTCCTGGAAGAAGAAGCCGTCGCAGGTGGCGCAGGCGCTGACGCCCGCGCCGCGCAGCGCCTTCTCCGAAGGCAGGCCGAGCCATCGCGCCGAGGCCCCGGTGGAGATGATCAGCGCCTCGGCCTCCAGCCCCTCCCCCTCCTCGAGCGTGATCCGCAGCGGCTTCGACCGCAGCTCGACCGCCGTGGCGCGCCCGAAGCGGAAGCGGGCGCCGAAGCGCTCCGCCTGGCGCCGGCAGCGCTCCATGAGCTCCGGCCCGCCGATCCCTTCCGGGAAGCCGGGGAAGTTCTCCACCTCGCTGGTGATCATCAGCTGCCCGCCCGGCTCGGAACCGTCCACGATCAACGGCTCGAGCTTCGCCCGCGCCAGGTAGATCGCCGCGGTCAGTCCCGCCGGTCCGGTGCCCAGGACCACGACCTTCTCCACGCCGCCTCCTTCCCCGTGCCCTCAGCTCCGCGACCGGACGCTGCCGGGCCGCCGCGCCAGACAGCGCGCCCGCACGCGCTCGGCGATCTGCTCCGCCGTCAGCCCCACCCAGGCGAGCAACTCCTCGCGCGAGGCGTGCTCGGCGAAGCAGTCGGGCAGGCCAAGGGGCAGCAGCCGCGCCTCCCGCTCCGCCCAGCCCCAGGCGGCCAGGCGCGCGGCCACCTGCGCGCCGAAGCCCCCGCAGAGAGTGTTCTCCTCCAGCGTGACCAGCAGCGGCAGCTCCCGCGCCAGCCTGAGCAGCAGATCATCGTCCATCGGCTTGACGAAGCGCGCGTTGACGACGGTGAGCTCGCGCCCCTCGCCGGCGAGCAGCTGCGCGGCGCGCAGCGCCGCCGGGACCATCGTCCCGACCGCCAGCATCGCCCCCTCGCTGCCCTCGCGCAGCACCTCCCAGCGGCCGGTCTCCAGCGTCGCCGGCGCGCGGGCCATCGCCTCGGCGTCGGGCACGGAAGCCCTCGGGAAGCGGATGGCCATCGGCCCGTCCGTCTGTCGCAGCGCCGTGGCCAGCAGGTCGCGCAGCTCGGCCCCGCTGCGGGGAGCGGCGACCGTGAATCCGGGAATGCAGCCCAGGTAGGAGAGGTCGAAGGCGCCGTGATGCGTCGCTCCGTCCTCGCCGACGAGACCGGCGCGGTCGAGGGCGAAGACGACGGGCAGCCTCTGCAGCGCCACGTCGTGGACGAGCTGGTCGAAGGCGCGCTGCAGGAAGGTCGAGTAGACGGCGACCACGGGACGCAGGCCCTGCGTGGCCAGCCCGGCGGCGAAGGTGACCGCGTGGCCCTCGGCGATGCCGACGTCGAAGAAGCGCTCGGGGAAGCGCTGGGCGAAGGGCGCCAGCCCCGTGCCGTCGGCCATCGCCGCGGTGATGGCCACGACGCGCGGCTCCGCGGCGGCCAGCTCGAGCAGCGTCTCGCCGAAGACCTGCGTGTAGGCTAGCCCCTCGGACTTCGGCTCCAGCTTGCCGTTGGGGCGGGGCGTGGGCGCGACGCCGTGGTAGCGGCGCGGATCGGACTCGGCGTCGGGCAGCCCCTTGCCCTTCTGGGTCAGCACGTGGACGAGCACCGGACCGCGCATGCGCCGGATTCTCTCCAGCACCGGGATCAACTCGCCCAGGTCGTGCCCGTCGATCGGGCCGAGGTAGCGGAACCCCAGGCTCTCGAAGAACAGCCCGGGGGTCACCAGCGTCTTCAGGCTGCTCTCGACGCGCCGGGCGATCTCGCGCACGGTGTTCGTCTTCGGCAGCTTCTCGGTGAACTCCCAGATGTCCTTCTTCATCCGCTCGTAGAGCGGGTGGGTGATGATGTCGGTCAGGTGGCGCGACAGCGCCCCCACCGTGGGCGAGATCGACATGTTGTTGTCGTTGAGAACGACGATGAAGTCCCGGCCGCAACCGCCCGCGTTATCAAGGCCTTCGAAGGCGAGTCCTCCCGAGAGCCCCCCGTCGCCGATGACCGCGACGACCTTCTCCACGCCTCCGAGGGCGTCGCGCGCCGTGGCGATGCCGAGCGCCCCGGAGATCGAAGTGCTGGCGTGCCCGGCGCCGAACGGGTCGTGCGGGCTCTCCTGGCGGCGGCAGAAGCCGCTGGGGCCACCCTTCTGGCGCAGCCGGTCGAATCCCTCCCGCCGGCCGGTGAGGATCTTGTGCGCGTAGGACTGGTGTCCGACGTCCCAGACGATCTTGTCCACCGGCGAGTCAAAGACGCGATGCAGAGCCACGGTCAGCTCCACGACGCCCAGGCTGGGCGCCAGGTGCCCGCCCGTACGGCTGACCGTCTCGATGATCAAGCCGCGGATCTCGGCGCAGAGCCGGACGAGCTGCTCATCGTCCAGCCGCCGCAGGTCCCGCGGCCCCTCGATTCGCGCAAGTAGGCTGTCTTCGGCCACGAAGCCTCCCCCGGGGAACCGCCCGGGCACGACGCCGCCGAGCCCGGGATGGGTAACCGGCTCACTCTCTGTCGGTTCCCGCCTTGCAGGCTATGCTCCGCGCGGAGGCTCTGTCAAGGAAGCCCGTGCCCCGCGCCTGCGGACCGCCCCGAGGGCGCGCCGCCGCGCTTGAGACGACCCCGCTGATGCCCTATCCTTCCCGGTTTCGCTCACCCGGCCACCCGACGCCGGCGCTCAGCCGAGCGGCGAGGCCGGCTGCCGCTCCCGGGTGTGTGCCCGCTCCGGGACGCGATCCTCGAGCGGGCGCTCCGGGGCCGGACGGGCGGAAGCGATGGAACGCGCGGAAGCGATCGAGACGCTGCGCCAGATGGCGATCGCGGCCGAGCTACTCGACGAGGAGCTCGAGCGGGCCGCGGCGCTGCGCGAGGCGGGCGCCGCGCTCGCCGCCGCCCCTCCCGGGGACTGGGACGCCTGGCGCCGCGGCCAGGGTCCCCTGCCCGTCTCCATCGCTTCGCCGCTCGCGGAGGAGATCGGGCTCCTCGTCGAGGCCGGCCCATCGGCGCAGCTCGTCGGCAGGCTGCTCAGCATCCCCCCCGGAATCGCCGACCTGCTCGATCTGGAGGGCCTCGACGGCGAGCGCGTGCGCCGGCTCTGGCACGAGGCGGGCATCGTCACCCTCCAGCAGCTGCGCCGCGCCGCGCTGCGCGGGCAGTTGGCGGAGAGGCCCGGATTCGACGCCGACCTCCAGGAGCGGCTGCTCGGCCAGATTCTCCGCCGCCGCCGCGCGCTGGGCCGTTGGCTGCGCCCCGCGGCGCTGGAGGTCGCCGCCCGGCGCGAGGAGAGGCTGCGCGCCACGCGCGGGATCGGCCGCCTGGAGCGCGCCGGCGAGCTGCGCCGCGCCCTCGAGACGGTCGAGCGAATCGTCTGGGTGGCCGAGGCGGCGGACTGCGAGCAGGTCGCCGGCCGACTCGTCGCCGAGGGCGCCGAGCCCCTGGATGCCGCCGGCGACAGGCTGGAGCTCAGATTCCCCGACGAGCCGCCCCTGGAGATCGTCGTCGTCGAGCCCGAGCGCTTCTGCGCCCGCCTGTTTCTCGAGACCGGAGCGCCGGCGCACGCGCGCGACCTGCTGGGTCGCCTGGCGCCCGCCTGGGAGGAGGGCTGGCTGCCGCGGACGGAGGAGGAGATCTACGCCCGCGCGGGACTGGCCTGGGTCCCGCCGGAGCTGCGCGAGGGGCGCGGCGAGATCGCCGCCGCCGGTGAAGGCGCGCTTCCGGCGCTGATCGAGCCCGCCGATCTGCAGGGGGTCTTCCACCTGCACACGACCTGGAGCGACGGGCGGGCCACGATCGCCGAGCAGGTCGAGGCGGCCCGCAGGCTGGGCTGGCGCTACATCGGCATCGCCGACCACTCCCAGGCCGCCTTCTACGCGCGCGGACTCGACGCGGCGCGCCTGGCCGCCCAGGCGAAGGAGATCGCCCGCGTGCAGGCGGCCATCCCCGAGGTGCGCATCTTCCACGGCGTCGAGTGCGACATCCAGCCCGACGGAGCGCTCGATCTCGATCCCGGCGTGCTGGCCCGGCTCGACTTCGTCATCGTCTCGGTGCACAGCTTCATGCAGCTCGGACTCGAGCCCATGACCGCGCGCGTCGTCCGGGCGATCGAAAACCCCTGCGCGACGATCCTCGGCCACCCCTCGGGGCGCCTGCTGCTCGAGCGCGAGGCCTGCCGGCTCGACTGGCCGGCGCTCTTCGCCGCCGCGGCGGCAGCCGGCGTGCTGATCGAGTTCAACACCAGCCCCCAGCGGATGGACCTCGACTGGCGCCTCATCCGCGCCGCCACGGCGGCCGGCGTGCGCCTGGCGATCGACCCCGACGCCCACCAGCTCGAGATGCTCGACGGCGTCGCCGCGGGCGTGGCCACGGCGCGCAAGGGCTGGTTGACGAAGGAGCAGGTCCTGAACACTGCCCCCCGCAGGGAGATCGAGGAGTTCCTCCATGCGCGACGATGCCGCTGCTCCAGCCCGGCGCCAGCCGGGATCGAGCCCTCCCGCTGCTCCGGCCCGGCGCCGGCCGGGGTCGAGCCCTCCCGCTGCTCCGGCCCGGCGCCGGCCGGGATCGAGCCCTCCGGAACCCCGCCCTCGCGGCGCCCGGACGCGGAGCGCGCCGCCGGCGATTGAGGCGCGGCTGCGGGACGATCCGCCGCCCCGCCGCGTCGCCGCGGTTCTGCGCCGGCTGGAGCGTCTCTACCCCGACGCCGGCTGCACGCTCGACTTCCGCGATCCGTTCGAGCTCTATGTCGCCACCGTGCTCTCCGCCCAGTGCACCGACGAACGGGTCAATCGCGTGACCCCCGCCCTCTTCGCCCGCTTCCCCGACGCGGGCGCCCTGGCCGGCGCCGGGCGCGCCGAGGTCGAGGCGCTGATCCGTCCGACCGGGTTCTTCCGCAACAAGGCCAGGAGCATCCAGGAAGCGGCCCGGCGGATGGTCGCCGTCTACGGCGGACAGGTTCCCGCAACGCTGGAGGAGCTGCTCACGCTGCCCGGCGCCGGGCGCAAGACGGCCCTGGTGATCCTCGGCAACGCCTTCGCCACGCCCGGCATCACCGTCGACACGCACGTGAAGCGGGTGGCGAGGCGGCTCGGCTGGACGAGGGAGAGCGATCCGGTCAGGATCGAGCGGGAGCTGGCGCGCCGGCTGCCGCCCGCGGAGTGGACGGCCGTCTCGCATCGCCTGATCGCCCACGGCCGCACCGTATGCCGCGCGCGCGCGCCCCAGTGCCCCTCATGCGGCCTGCGCCCGCTCTGCCCCGCCGCGGGCGATCAACCTCCGCCGGCGCGGTCGCGCGGCTCCTCCCGGTAGGGGGCGGGCGCCGGCACGCCGGCGAGGCCCCTCAGCCGCTCCAGCCGCTCGCGCGCGGCCTCGGCGTCGACCTCGGAGTTGCGGCAGGGCCCTTCGGGGCGCCGGTTGGCCAGCGCCAGCACGGGGCGCGCGCCGGCGAACTCCCGCACGCCGGCGACGAGGTCGCGCTCGCAGGCCACCGCCAGCACGCCGGCGGGATCGAGCTCGCCGATCAGCGCGCGCGCCTCCTCGCCGCCGCCGACGACGGCGAACTCGCACCCCGCCTCGGCGGCCAGTCCCCGCAAGGACCGCATTGAGTGCGCGCTCAGACAGCGGGGAGCGAGGAGGAGCAGGCCCGCGCGGCCGCGCGGCCGCTCCCGGCGCGCCAGCCGGTTGGCCAGATCGAGGAACGAGTGCCCCAGGCGGTCGGGCGAGAGCCGCAGCCGCCTCCCCAGAACCGCCGCGGCCGGGTAGGCGGCGATCGCGGCGCGCAGCAGCGCGCGGCCGGCGAACCCGCCGAACCGCAGGCCGAGCAGGCCGCCCCAGAGCGCGGCCGCCGGCAACAGCAGCAGGGCGGCGACGGCGAGGCCCACGGCGCGGCTCGCGGCCGGATCGATCCCGGCTGCCGCCAGGCGCGGCTGCGCAAGCCAGAGCAGCAGCCAGGCGGCGCCGGCCAGGGTCAGCGACAGGAGCGTGTGCAGGGCGAGGTAGATCGCCGGTCCGTCGCGGAACTCAGACGCCAGCCCGTGGCGCCTCTCGTCCCAGCCGAGCCAGGCATCGCCCAGCCGGCGGGGGGCGGGCGCGCGCTTCGTCGATCCGACCTCGGCTCCCACCGCCGCCCCCGCTACAGGCTGACGACTTCAATGAGCTCGGGGAAGGCCTGCTTGAGCGCCCGCTCGACGCCCGACTTGAGCGTCATCAGCGCCATCGGGCAGGTGCCGCACGCCCCGGTCAGACGCACGAAGACCTTCCCTTCCTTGACCTCGACGAGCTCGATGCCGCCGCCGTGCGCCACCAGCGCCGGCTTGACGCGGTCCTCGATCACCTGTTCCACGGATTGACGATCCATGCTCGAGACCTCCTGGAGGGCTCGCGCCCCGGCGCGAGCCGTAAGCGTCATCGCCGCGGTCGCGGCGCCCCGCGCTCCCCCGGCCGGCCGCGGCCGCGAAGCCGCCGCACCGTAGCCCGCCGCCCGGCGGGCTGTCAACCGCGCCTCGGCCGCGGGGGGCTTCACTCGCGCCCGGCGATCCTGCGCGCGTTGCGCAGGATGTTCGCATACCCCGCCCGCGCGAGGGGGGTTTCCGAGCATCGCCCGGCGAAGCCCTCCGCCCCTAGCCGCTCCCAGTCCTCCGCCGTCCAGTGCAGCGCATCCGCCAGCCCCGGGGCGACCGGCTCGCGCGATCCGGCGCCGCCCGCGTTCCAGGGACAGGCCTCCTGGCAGGCGTCGCAGCCGAAGAGCCAGGGCGAGAGCTTCGGCACGCCCCGCCGCGGGAAGGCGCCGCTGTGCTCGACGGTCCAGTAGGAGACGCAGCGGCGCGCGTCCATCGGGCGCCCCTCGCGCAGCGCCCCTCCGGGACAGGCCTCCAGGCAGCGGCGGCACTCGCCGCACGCGGCGGCGAGCGGCGCGCCGGCGGGAAGGGGCAGGTCGAGGAAAATCTCGCCCAGGAAGACCCAGGAGCCCAGCCCGGGCACGATCAGGCACCCGTGGCGCCCGATCCAGCCGAGCCCCGCCTGCGCGGCCCAGTGGCGCTCGAGCACGGGCGCGGTGTCCACCGCCACCCGCGCCTTGAGAGCGGGCAGGCGCGCCCGCAGGCGGGCGACAAGGGCGCGCAGGCGGCGGCGCAGCTCCACGTGGTAGTCCCTCCCCCAGGCGAAGCGGGCGATGCGCAGCGCCCCGCCGCTGGTCGCCCCCGGGCGAGGCGCCTCCATGGCGCCGGCGCGGTCGTAGGCCCAGGCCGCGCAGACGATGCTGCGCACGCCGGGGAGGAAACGGTCGGGATCGAGCCGCAGCTCCCGGCGCCGGGCCAGGTAGCCCATGCCGGCGTGATCGCCGCGGGCCAGCCACTCGTCGAGCAGCGTTGCTTCGGGACGGCGATCGGGCGAGGCCACGGCCAGACGCTCGAGCCCCAGCTCCGCGGCCCACTCCCGCAGCGCCCCCAGCAGCTCGACCGCCTCGACGGAGCCGGGGCGGAGATCGTCGCCGGCGGCGGTCACGGGTCCCTAGACCGGTTCGAGGCGCGCCGTGAAGTGGCGCAGGAAGGGCGCCTCGTGGACGAGACGCAGCCCGCGCAGCCCGCGGCGCCGGGCGTGGACGTCGAGGATCACCTCGGCGGCGTAGTCGACGTGGCTCTGCGTGTAGACGCGCCGCGGCACGGCGAGGCGCACCAGTTCCATCGGCGGGTGGATCGTCCGCCCCGTCGCGGGGTCGCGCTTCCCGAACATCAGCGTCCCGATCTCGACCCCCCGGATCCCGCCCGCCAGGTAGAGCTCGTTGGCCAGGACCACGCCGGGAAACTGCTCGCGCGGCAGGAAGTCGAGGAAGGCGCCCGCGTCGATGAAGACCGCGTGGCCGCCCGGGGGCAGGATCAGCGGCACGCCCCGCGCCTGCAGCTTCTCGCAGAAGTAGGCCACCGAGCGCACCCGGTAGCGCAGGTAGTCGGGATCGAGCACCTCGCGCAGCCCCTGGGCGATCGCCTCGAGATCCCTTCCCGCCAGCCCCCCGTAGGTCGGGAAGCCCTCGGTCAGGATCAGCAGATTGCGCGCCTGGGCGGCCAGCTCGTCGTCATGGCAGGCGAGGAAGCCGCCGATGTTGGCCAGGCCGTCCTTCTTGGCCGACATCGTCGCCGCGTCGGCGTAGGAGAACATCTCCTGGGCGATCTCGAGGATGCCGCGCCCGGCGCAGCCCTCCTCGCGCTGCTGGATGAAGTAGGCGTTCTCGGCGAAGCGGCAGGCGTCGAGGATGAAGAGCGCCCCGTGCGCCCGGGCCAGCCGCGACGCCTCGCGGATGTTGGCCATCGAGACCGGCTGCCCGCCGCCCGAGTTGTTGGTCACCGTCAGGATCACGCCGCAGACGCGCTCGCCGTGGCGGGCGAGATCCGCCTCCAGGCGGGCGAGGTCGATGTTGCCCTTGAAGGGGTGGATGCGCGCGGGGACGACGCCCTCGGGGATGGGCAGGTCGACGGCCTCGTCGCCCAGGTACTCGATGTTCGCCCGCGTCGTGTCGAAGTGCGTGTTGCCCAGGTAGACGCCGCCGGGGCGGTGGAGCACGTTGAAGAGGATCTTCTCCGCCGCCCGCCCCTGGTGGGTGGGGATGACATTGGCGAAGCCGGTGATGCGGCGCACCTCCGCCTCGAAGGCGAAGAAGGAGCGGGAGCCGGCGTACGACTCGTCGCCGCGCATGATGCCGGCCCACTGCTCCGCGCTCATGCTCGAGGTGCCGCTGTCGGTGAGCAGGTCGATGAGCACGTCCTCGGCGCGGACGAGGAAGAGGTTCCAGCCGGCGGCGGCGAGCAGGCGCTCGCGCTCGGCGCGCGTGGTCATGCGCAGCTGCTCGACCGACTTGATCCTGAAGGGTTCGATGATCGTCTCGTAGCCACCGGGACCCTGAGCCATGCCGCCTCCTCCGGCGCTTCCGCCGCCGGCGCCGCGACAGGGCGGCCGGCAGCGCGACCCGGCGTCGCTACCGCCGGTGTTCGTGTTCGCGCAGGATGTCGGCGAAGCGGATCATCCGCGTCACCTGCGCGCCGAGACGCTGCTTGGAGTAGATCAGGATCAGGTTGCGCAGCATGCGGATGGTCATGTCCCGCGGAGAGGCGACGGCCAGGAACTCGCCGACGAAGGCCTCGCGCACGTAGTAGCCCTCGCTGGTCAGGATCCGCGCGCACTCCTCGCGCGAGAGGATGCGCCCGCCGTTGAAGGGATCGACGAAGATCTCGCGGCCCTTGTCCTTGTAGCGCACCAGGAAGTTGCGCGGCATGCCCACGCCGTGCAGCGTCAGGCCGATCCGGCGCCCGACCAGGATCATCACCGCCGCCAGGGTGATCGGAATCCCCCGCCGCCGCTCGATGACCCTCTGGATGAAGCTGTTGTCGGGATCGTGGTAGCGCTCGCGGTTGCCGCGGAAGCCGAGATCCCGGAAGAGGTAGCCATTGAGCGCCTCGATCCGCTCCTCGGGAACCATGTCGGCCTGGATCCGGGGCCGCAGGCCGTCGGCCAGGTCGTCGAGCTGCAGGGCGACATCCATCGGCTCGAGGTCGGGATACTCGACCTGGGCGACCAGCGTGAGCGCCGTCTCCAGGTCGAAGCCGGCGTTGCGGCGCTGCGCCAGGCGGCGGAAGCGGCGCTCGAGCCGCTGCGCCTGGATGCGCATCTTGACGTGCCGGGCGCGCAGGCGGGTGCGCGGATCGGCATGGTCCTCGAGCTCGGCCAGGTAGGGCAGGGCGCGCGTGCCGAGGCGCAGGAGGTTGTCCCAGACCATGCTCGCGATCCGCTCGTCCTCGTCGCCGATGAGCGACGCGAGCGCGCGCAGCCCGCGCGCCGAGACGCGCGGCGCCTGGACGGCCGTCCCCGACCCCATCCGGCCGGGCACTTCCTCGACGCGATCGGGCATCCGAACCACTCCCTGCGGCGCGAGCCGCGCGGCGGCGTCCGGACCGCCGCCCCTTCCGCTGCAAGACCCTGCGCGATCCAGACTAGCAGAGCCCCACGGCAGCGACAACCCCCGCGTGGACCACGGCGCGCGCGCCGGATGCTGCCCACCACCCCGCCCGTCCCGCGCGCGGGGGGCGGCGCGGGGCGCTTGGCTCGCTTCCCGTTAACCCTTATCATCGGCGCCGGTTCGGATCGTGTCACCCCATGGCGAGGAAGCCGAGTGAGTCCGGAAACCGTCGCCCTCCGCCGCTTGCGGTCGCTTTGCGCGGCGATCCTCGCCCGGCCCACGGCCAGCTTCCACGAGCACGCCGTCGCCCGCTTCCTGGCCGGCCACGCCGCTGCGCTCGGACTGCCCGCCGCCGCCGACCGCTGGGGCAATCTGCACGTGCGCGCCGGCGGCGAGCCGCGGCCCCGCCGCCGGGGCGCCGACGCGCCGCCGCGGGGCCCGCGGGGCGGCGCGGGCGGCGAAGGCGATGCGCCGCCCTGGGTGCTCGTCGCCCACATGGACCATCCGGGCTTCGTCGTCGAGGCGAGCCGCGGCCGCCGCGCGCTGGCGCGCTGGTTCGGCCGCGTCGAGCCGCGCTACTTCGCTGGCGCCCGCGTGCGCATCGACCTCGGACAGGGCCGTTCGGTCGCCGGCCGCGTCACGCGCATCCGGCGCCGCTCGCCGGCGGGGCGGGTGCAGCAGGTGGGCCTCCTTCTCCAGGAGCCGGTCCCCGAGGGGGCGATCGGCCAGTGGGACCTCCCCGCCTGCCGCATCGCCGGCTCGCGCCTCTCCACCCGCGCCGCCGACGATCTGATCGGCTGCGCGATCCTCGCCGCGATCCTCGAGTCCGTCGCTGCGCGGGGCGGGCCGGCGCTGCGCGTCGTCTACACGCGGGCCGAGGAGGCCGGACTGACCGGAGCCACCGCGCTGGCGCGCGCCGGGATCCTGCCCCGGGAGGCCCCGGTGCTCTCGCTGGAGACCAGCCGCGAGACTCCCGGCGCCCGCCTCGGCGACGGCGTCATCCTCCGCCTGGGCGACCGGGTGTCCGCCTTCGACGCCTCGCTGCTGCGCCTCCTGAAAGAGGCGGCCGAACGCGTGGCCGGACGCCGGAGGGGATTTCGCCATGCCCGCGCGCTCATGGACGGCGGGACCTGCGAGGCCTCGCCCTTCGCCGCCTGGGGCTACCGCTCGGGCGGCCTGGCCGTCCCCCTGCGCCACTACCACAACATGGGCCCGCGCGGGATCGCCGCCGAGATCGTCGACCTGGCCGATCTGCGCTCCGCTCTGGCGCTCCTCCACGAAGTCGTCGCCGCCCCTCCCCCGCGGCGCTGGCCGGCGCCCGCCCCGACCGCGCCCTTCTCGGCCTGGCTGGCGCCGCACGAGGCGCGGCTGCGGCGCACGGCGCTCTCGCCGCCGCGCGTGTCTCCGCCCCGCCGCGCTCCGGGGGCCGGCCGATGAGCCCGCCCGCCCCGCCCCGGCGCGCGCTGCCCGGGCTCGACGGGCCGCGCCCCCTCGTGCTCGCGCCGCTCGAGGAGATCACCGACGGCCCCTGCCGGCGTCTCGCGCGTCGTTTCGGCGCCGACCTCGTCTACAGCGAGCTGGTATCGGCCGAGGGCCTCGTCCATGGCGCGGCCAAGGCGCGGCGCAAGATCGCCTTCGGCGCGCAGGAGCGTCCCATCGCCGTCCAGATCATCGGCGCCCGGGTGCCGGCGATGGTCGAGGCCGCGCGGATCGTCTCGGCGCTCGGGCCGGAGTACATCGATCTCAACCTCGGCTGCCCGGCCAGGCGCGTGACCGCGCAGGGGGGAGGCGCCGCGCTGCTGCGCGAGCCGGAACGGGTCGAGGCGCTGGCCCGGGCGGTCGTCGAGGCCGTCCCCCAGCCGGTCACCGCCAAGGTGCGCCTGGGCTGGGACGCCGGCACGATCAACGTCGTCGACATCGCCGAACGACTGCAGCGCGCCGGCGTCGCCGCCCTCGCCGTCCACGCGCGCACGCGAAGCCAGGGCTTCTCGGGCTGCGCCGACTGGTCCTGGATCCGCCGGGTCAAGGAGGCCGTCGCCATCCCGGTGATCGGCAACGGGGATGTGCTCGCGGCCGAGGACGCCGCGCGCATGTTCGCCGCGACGGGCTGCGACGCGGTCATGATCGGGCGCGCCGCGCTCGGCTACCCCTGGATCTTCCGCGAGGCGCGCCACTTCCTCGACAGCGGATTCCTGCTCCCTCCGCCGGCCCCGGAGGAGCGGGCGGCCGTGCTGCTCGAGTTCCTGCGCGACTCGGCCCGGATCAAGGGCGAGGCGCGCGCCGTGATCGAAATGCGCAAGCACTACCGGGGCGCTCTGCGCGGCCTGCCGGGGGCCGCCCGCCTGCGCGCCGCGCTGATGGTCCCGGTCACCGTGGCGGAGGTCGAGGCGCTGCTCCGCGACGGGCTGGAGCGCGCGCCGGCCGACCGCCGCCCGGCGCGCGCGCGCAAGGGCGGAAGCCCCGAAGAGACGGGCGCGCCCGGGAGTCTGCCATGACCGAACCGCGTCCCGACGCCGCCGATCTCGCGGGCATCGACGAAGCGCGCGCCGCCGCGCGGCGGGCGCGGGCGCCGGCGGCCGAGCGCTGCGGCGCCCTGGCCGTCACCGCCGACGGCGGGCGCCATCCAGGGACGACGATCCGGCTCGCGGGAGCGGCGGGCCTCTCCGCCTGCGCCGAGCAGATCGCGCTCAGCGCCGCCCGCGCCGCCGGGGCGTCCCCGATCGCGCGCCTCTACCTCTGGGTGCCCGCGGCGGCGGGCGCGCATCCCTGCGGGCGGTGCCTGCAACTCTGGCGCGAGCTCGCCCCGCAGGCGCGCTGCCTGCTCCAGAGGGGCGACGCCCCGCCGACCGAACTCGACCTCGCCGCGCTCCTGCCGGAGCCCTTCACGAGCTATCCCTCCGCGGCCCCGCCCGCGTCCGATCCCGGCGCCGGCGACCCGCCGCCCCGAGCCGCCGGGGGCGCTTGACCGTCGCCCGGCGGCGCTGCTACTGTGGCCCGCAATCGCGAGCCGACCAGAGCGATGCGCGGGAAGGGCAGCGCCATGCGCCTTCGTCAGGCAGCCGGGGAGATGCGCGCGGCGCGCGCGGCGGGCGGCCGTGGGGGCCCGCTCGTCGCGCTCGTGGCCCGTCTCTCTCCCGCCGCCGCGGGGTTCGCGCTGCTCGCCGCCATCCTCGGCGTCGCCGCCGCGCAGCCCGAGGCGGAGACGGGCGCGGTCGAGGGCCGCGTACGCGAGCGCGCCGGCGGCGCCCCCCTCTCCCCCGCCAACGTGCTTCTCCTCGGCACGCGCCTCGGCTCGACCACCGGGCCCGACGGCCGTTTCCACTTCGACCGCGTCCCGGCTGGCCGCCAGGTCCTCGAGGTCACCTTCATGGGCTACCGCGCCGCCCGCGACACGCTCGTCGTCTCCGCCGGCGGCCGGGTCAGGGTGACCATCGACCTCGACCCGGCGGTCGTGCGCACGCTCGAGGCGATCGAGATCCGCGCCGACCGGCCGCTCATCGACATCCATCGCACCGCGACCACCCACGCCCTCTCCGCCCGCGACCTCGAGGCCGTCCTGGCCCAGGCGCCGACGGTGGACGCCGTCGTCGAGCAGCAGCCGGGGATCGTCCGCGACCGCGGCAGGCTGCACTTCCGCGGCGGGCGGGCCGACGAGAGCCTCTTCGTCCTCGACGGAATCAAGGTGCGCGATCTCCTCTCCGGCGAGTCGAGCGGCACCGAGATCGCCTCGCGCTCCGCCCAGGAAGTCCAGGTGATGACCGGCGGCTTCGACGCCCGCTACAGCCAGGCGATGTCCGGCGTCGTCGAGACGCGCCTCAAGGAGGGCACGCGCTCCTGGAGCGGGGCGCTGAGCTACGAGACCGACGCGCCCTTCGACCGCCAGAACCTCCACCAGGCGCACGCCGAGATCAGCGGTCCTCATCTCCTGCTGACGCCGCTCCTGCGCCTGGCCGGGGCGCGGCGGCCCGAGGCGACCTTCTACGCCAGCCTCTCCACCGAGCTCTCGAACGGCTACCTGCCCGCCGTCGGCGACCTCCCGGGCGGCCCGCGGCTCTACTCCTCCGTCCGCGACGGCTTCCTCGGCTGGGAGTTCGGCTACGGCGACGCGCTCGCCCCCCTGGCGCAGAACCAGTGGCGCGGGGTGCTGAAGAGCACCTGGACGGCGAACGCCGACAACAAGCTCGCCCTCTCCCTGACCAAGACGCTGACCATCTCCCAGGACTGGGGCGCGCCCGACATCGGCGAGATCGACCGCAACATCACCAACTTCCCCTGGGCCTGGGCGCCGCGCCTCGACCACCACTACACGATCACCCGCGACGTCAACATCGCCAGCCTGACCTGGAACCGTTCGCTGGGCCTGAAGACGCGCACCGCGGTGCGCCTCTGGCGCCACTACTCGGGCCAGCGCAAGGATGTCGGCGGCCGCCGCTGGGACGCCTACGACCGGACCCGCGATGCCGAGCGCCGCGACGATCCCACCTTCGTCGACACGCCCTACTTCGTCGACGGCGGCGACGCCGGAGACTGGCGCGACCGCTACGTCGTCGTCTGGGGGCTGGGCAACGACTGGAGCCGCCGCCTGGGCGCCCACGCCTTCGAGTGGGGCTTCAGCGCCGAGTACCAGGACGTCCAGTACATGGCGCTAAACGCCCACACGGTCGATCTGGCCAACAACCTGCCCCTGGGCGACGAGTACGACCTCTTCCACGTCACGCCCAACGCGGGCAGCCTCTACCTGCAGGACCGCTTCGAGCACGAGGGCATGAGCGTGAATCTGGGGCTCGCCTACGACTACTGGTTCCCCGGCGAGCAGGTCGAGAAGGGCCTCGCCGCCTGCTCCCGGCCGCACTTCACCGACGCGCTGCAGGAGAAGTTCCTGCGTGAGACCCACGCCTTCCTCGGACGCCGGTTCAAGGGCCACATGAGCCCCCGGCTCGGCGTCTCCTTCCCGATCAGCGAGCAGGCGCACCTCTTCTTCAACTACGGCCACTACAGCCAGCGGCCGCCCTACTACTACGTCTACGCTAAGTCCAGCTCCCAGTCGGGCGAGGAGTACCCGCGCATCGGCAACCCGACGCTCAACCCGCAGATCTCCGTCTCCTACGAGGTCGGCAGCGAGTACCAGCTCGTCGAGGGCACGGCCCTGCGCGGATCGCTCTTCTGGAAGGACATGTACGACTACCCGACCAGCATCCGCCTGGTGATGCGCGAGCGGGCTACGGCGCGCAGCAACTTCTTCATGTACTGGAACATGGACTACGCGCGCACGCGCGGGATCGAGCTCAGCCTGCTGCAGAGCCGCCGCAGCTTCCTGGCCGGCTCGCTCTCCTACACCTACTCCGTCGGCAAGGGCAAGAGCAGCGACCCGAACAAGACCAAGGTGCTCCAGGAGACCGGCGGCGACTCGCGCGAGCCGCTGCTCGACGAGGAGTTCCTCTGGTGGAACCGGCCGCACAAGCTGACCGCGCAGATAAACCTGCGCGTGCGCCGCGACGAGACCCCGCCCCGCTGGCTCGGCTTCCGCTGGCCCGACGATCTGCAGGCGCGCCTCTACTTCGCCGTCCGCTCGGGGCGCGCCTACACTCCCTACAACTCCGGCGGGCAGCGCGTCGGCGACCCCTACTCGCGCAGCGGGCCGATCGATCGCACCTGCGACTTCTCCCTCTCCAAGGGCTTCCCCCTGGCGGGGCGGCGCGCGGAAGTCTCCTTCAACGTCTACAACCTCTTCGGCTGGCGCACCCCGCTCGTCTTCGACGCCGTGACCGGCGAGGCCTACCGGCCCGGCGTCGGCTCGCTCACCCAGCCGCGGGAGGATCCCTCCACCTACGGCGCCTACCTCGCCGAGACGGTGGCCGAGCGCACCGCCAACTACGTCGCCGACTACCGCCGCCGCTACGGGCGCGATCCCGACCCGTCGATGGTCGAGAGCTACGCCGCCGGAGTGGCCGCCTCCATCCGTTACGACTACACCGCGACCTACTACAGCGCGCAGGATCCATCCTACCTGTCTGCGCCGCGCACCTTCCGCCTGGGGATCAGCTATGCCTGGTAGGCGCGCGAGCCTGGCAACCGCCGGGGCCCTGCTCGCGGCGCTGCTGGCGCCGGGGACGGCCGCCGCCCAGACCGATCTCGGCGGCCAGCGCGTCGGCACCTCCTCGGGCGCCTTCCTCAAGGTCGCGCTCGACGCCCGCGGCAGCGCGCTCGGCGGCGCCGTCTGCGCCCACGTCGACGGCCCGGCGTCGCTCTTCTGGAACCCCGCCGGCCTCGGGCTCGAGGGTGAGAGGGGCGTCCTCTTCAGCGGCGTCGACTACACCGCTGGCATCCCCGCGGGCGCCGCGGCGGTGAGCTTCCCCTTCGCGCCGCTGCGCGGCGCCGTCGGGGTCGGCTTCGCCGCCCTCGCCGCCGTCATGGACGAGACCGACGAGTTCCATCCCCTCGGCACCGGACGGCGCTTCTCCTACCGCACCTGGACGCTGTCGATCGGCGCCTCGCGCGCCCTGACCGACAAGCTCAGCTTCGGAGCCGCCGGGAAGCTCTTCCACGAGGGGCTGGGCACCGAGGTGGGCGGCCCGCAGCTGACCACTTGGCTCGTCGACGCCGGGGCGATCTACTTCGTCGGCTACCGCGACGCGCGCATCGGCATCGCCCTCTCCAACTTCGGCCCCGATCTGCGTCCCGCGGGCGACTACACGAGCCGCCGCCACGGGGCGAGCGTGCGCTACACGAGCTTCTCCCCACCGACCGTCTTCCGCTTCGGCTGCTCCATCGATCCCTGGCGCAGCGCCGTCTGGCGCACGGTGGCGCTCGTTGAGTTCGGGCATCCCGCCGACAACCGCGAGATCCTGCGGCTCGGCGGCGAGGCGGTACTGCGCGAGTCCCTGTCACTGCGCGCCGGCTACGACTTCTCCGCCGACGCGCTCCGGCTCCACGCCGGGTTCGGCGCGCGCGTGCGCATGGGCGACCAGCTCCTGCGCCTCGATTACGGGTTCAGCGACGGCGGCGACTTCGGCGCCATCCATCGCTGGACGCTGCAGGCGTTCTGGTAGGAGGCGGGCGGATGCGCGGGCGGACGAAGGACATCCCCGACACGCGCGGCCGCGCCATGTGCGCGCTTCGCGGCGCGCTCGACGCCCGCGCCCTCATGACCCCCGGCGGCGCGATCAACGCCCGCGGCCTCTTGCCCCCCGGCAGGCCGCTCGCCGCCCGCGGCATCCTCGCGCCGCGCGCCGCCCGCGCGCTCCTCGGCGCCATCGGCGCGGCGCTGCTCCTCGGCGCCTGCGGCCAGCGCATGGAGCTGCCGCCGCAGCCGGAGACGCCGCTCGTCACCCCCGAGCCGGGGACCTACAACCTGAAGGGCGTCTGGACGCTGCCTCGGCCGACCGACCTGGCCGTCTTCGGCCTCTACCTCTTCGTCGTCGAGGAGAACCTGCGCCTGGGCGCCTACTACACGACGCGCTCCTCGCCGACGACGCCGCCGATGATCTCCCCCTTCGAGGGCTTGCTCGGTCCGGTCCAGGTCGCGCTCGCCAAGCGCGACTCCCTGTTCGTCGTCGTCGCCGACTCGGCCGACATGCGCTGCAAGATCTACTACTGGCTCGGCGGCCCGCCGCTGCACAGCTTCACCGACACCCTCTGGGTCGGCTTCAACGGACTGGCCGCCGACGCCGACCTGCGCATCTACGTCGCCGACGCCGCCCGCAACGTGATTCAGGCCTACGACCGTTGGGGCCGCCGGCTGCACGCCGTCTCGACCTACGGCACGGGCAGCGGCTATGTCATCGCCCCCCACGGCCTCGCCCACAACGGGACCCACCTTGTCGTCGCCGACACCGGGAAGAACTGGGTCCAGCGCCTGCGGCCCGACGCCACGTCCGTGGCGGCGATCCCCCAGCCGATCGGCTTCGAGGCGGGATCGCTGACCGCGCCGGAGGATGTCGCCGTCGACCGCTACGGCGAGTTCATCTACGTCGCCGACACCGGCGGGCAGCGGGTCCTCAAGTTCCTGACCACCGGGGCGCTCCAGGACACCGTCTACTCCCCGGCCAAGATCGACCTGGCGCCGCCGCTGCGGGCGCCGCGCCACGTCTGCAGCGAGGACTCCCTGGTCTTCGTCAGCGACCCGGACGCGGACCGGTTGCTGCTGCTCGAGCTGAAGCCGCTCTAGGAGGCCCATGCAGCCGCTTGCCGACAGAGGTCCCACGCTGGGCCGCCCGTTCCGGCGGCCCGGGCTCCGCGCCGCGGCGTTCTTTCTCGGTCTCGCCCTCCTGTCGGCGGCCGCTCCGGGCGCGCGCCGCGCCGCCCCCCTTCAAGCCTCGGGCCCGGTCGGCCCGACCGACGAGGGCGACCCGATCCTGATCACCGGCCGGCTGACCACGGGCAACGCCTTCGGCCTGACCTTCTACAACAACGGCTTCCTCGGCAACAACATGGCCTCGCGCAGCCCCTCGGGCGAATACCCGGTCGGCAGCGGCGAGGAGCACCTGGTGCGCGCCGGTCTCTGGATCGCCGGCCTCTACAGCACCAACGCGAGCCTGGAGGACGCCGATACGCTCTGCTCGACGGCGACGGTCGACGGCTACTTCGGCAGCTCGGGGCGCGAGACGGAGAGCGAGTTCTATCCCGCCCGCACGCGGATCCTCGAGCGCTCGACGCTGCTGGAAAGCCCCGCCTACGACCCGGCGCGGGCCAAGTCGGAGCAGGACCTGCTCTGCGTCTACCACGACGACCACCCGCGCCCCGCCCAGCTCCACCGGCCGCTGCACATCAGCGTCGAGCAGGAGATCCTCCAGTTCAGCTTCGAGCCCTTCGACGCCATCCTGCTGCTCAACTACTACATCACGAACAATCACCCGACGAACCCGATCTTCGACCTCTACGCCGGGCTCTACACGGAGTTCGCCTCGGGATGGAAGGGCAAGCACGACGAGTGGCCGCCCAGCGGCTGGTTCCGCAAGAAGGACATCGGCTACGTCGACTCCCTGCGCCTGAAGACTGAGCGCCACTACACGCTCGACGAGGGCCGCTGCCCATCCTGGGTCGGCTGCATGCTCCTCGGCACCCGGCCGGACACGATCGCCGCCAAGACGGTCTCCTTCAACTGGTGGAACTGGGACCCCTCGGGGGCCAATCCGGAGACGCCCGACCTCGACGTCGAGCGCTTCCTGACGATGAGCAACGGGTCGCGCGACGCGACCCGCGGCGTCGAGGCGCCGAACAACGATCCGGTCATGCTCCTCTCGGTCGGGCCGCTGGGCACCGCCTCCTTCGTCGACCCCGAGGGGGCGACGCGCTGGATCCTCGAGCCGGGCGACACGCTGCAGGTCTCCTTCGCCCTCCTCGGCGGCCGCCCCTCGCCCGAGGCCGAGCCGCCGCGCACGGCGGAGGAGGACCTGCTGTTCAACGCCGGCTGGGCGCAGACCGCCTTCGACCTCAACTTCCGCATTCCCGTGCCGCCCCCCTCGCCCGCACTGCACGTGGTCAACTCCCACGAGCGCATCACCCTCTGGTGGAACGACTCGCCGCTGGCGTTCGTCGACCCGCGCAGCCGGGAGCAGGACTTCGCCGGCTTCCGCGTCTACGTCAGCGAGGTCGGCAAGAGCGAGGGCTTCCGCCTGCTCCTGGACGCCGACCTGGTCGACTCACTCGGATACGACACCGGGCTGGCACGGATCCTGGCTCCCGAACCGCTCCTCGTGCCCTCCGGCGACGACACGCTGCGCTACCCCTTCCGCTACGACATCGACGGGGTCCGCGACGGCTTCAAGTACTGGGTCGCGGTGACCAGCTACGACCGGGGCACGAACGAGATCGATCCGCTCGAGTCGGGCATCGCCCAGAACCGGACCTTCACCATCCCCGGCGTCCAACGCGACGAGGTCCCCGAGCGCAAGGTGGTCGTCTTCCCCAACCCCTACCGCGGGGACGCCGCCTGGGACGAGGATCTGCTGCGCGACCGCTACATCTGGTTCGCCGGGCTCCCGCCGCGCTGCGTGATCCGCATCTACACGCTGTCGGGCGATCTCGTGCAGACGATCGACTTCGACGCCCGCACCTACGGGGCGACGAACGTGCGCGGCATCTACGACCCCGACGACGTCTGGAACCCGGCCCGGGAGGTGCCGAAGCTGTCGGGCTCGATGGCCGCCTGGGACCTGACGACGCGCAAGGACCAGGCGATCGCCAGCGGCCTCTACGTCTTCAGCGTCGAGAATCTCGACGGCGGCCGCATCGAGCGGGGGAAGTTCCTGATCCTGAAGTAGGGCGGCCGGCGGGCCGCGGGAGGCGCAGCGTGAGCGACGGAACGGATAGCGACCGCGGGCCGATCGCCCGCCCGGCGGCGCTCTGCGCCCTCATCGGCCCGTTCGCCGCCATCGTCGGCTCGCTCGCCGCCATCGTCGTCCCGGGATGCCTCGTCGACGAGAGGCCCTATCCCGCCAACCGCCCGCCGAAGACCTATCTGGCGATCCAGGGCGACACGCTGCAGGTGGCCAACTACCGCACGATCCTCCACTGGTGGGGGACCGACGCCGATGGCCGGGTGATCGGCTACGCCTACCGCTGGAGCGATCCCTGGCGCCCCGCCGCCGGGGACAGCCTCTGGTGGGAGGACCCGCGCTGGACCTTCACCACGGCGACCCGCGACACCTTCGACGTGCCCGTCCGCGGCGCCTACGCGGAGCGCCTCTTCCAGGTGCGCGCCATCGACGACGGCCTGGCGGCCGATCCGACCCCCGCGGCGCAGCGCTTCCGCCTGTCCAACGCCCCGCCCGTCGTCCGCTGGACCGACACGCGCCGCCACCCGACGCACGCGCGCCCGAGCCTGCCGGCCATCTCCTTCGCCTGGACGCCGGAGGACTACGACGGCCGCGAGACGATCGCCTACGCCCGGCTCTGGCTCGACCTCGCCGCGGGCGAGGACTCGGCGGCATCGACCATCGTCGTCGCCCCCGACACGGTCGGGGCCTTCTTCCCCGAGCACTTCCAGGGCCGCCACGGTCAGCGCACCGTCTTCCTCCAGGTCTTCGACCGGGCGGAGACCGGATCGGACACGATCTCCTGGTCCTGGACGGTCGTCCCGCCCGCCGGCGAGTACCTGCTCATCGACACCGCCTGGCCGGCCAGCGAGGCCGCCGCCGTCAATCAGGACCTCTTCTGGCGCGCCCGCCTCGACGCCTTCGCTCCCGGCAACTACCACATCTACGATATGGAGACGGAGGGCCCCTTCCGCAGCGCCCAGGAGGTCCTGCCGCTCTTCTCGCTGTTCAAGGGGGTCGTCTGGTACGGGATCAAGTGGCACGCGGCCAGCGGCGCCCCGGACGGGGCGATGCTCGAGGCGCTGCGCCTGGCGCGCGACGCGCTTCTGCCCTACGCCGCCGCCGGTCACGGCGTGCTCATCAGCGGGCACAACCTGATCGGCACCGCCGGCGCCTTCCCCGCCGCCTGGCTGCGCGAGCCCTTCGGCATCGAGGAGATCCACACCTACTACGACGCGCGCGTCGATGTCTGGATCAGCGACTTCGAGCTGCCCCGCTTCGCCGTCGTCCGCTGCGGCGCCCCCTTCGGCGGCACCGACTCGCTCGTCGTCAGCAGGCGCGTGCCGAGCACCGACTACTTCCGCATGAGCCCGGGGCGCGACCCGCTGCTCTGGCTGGAGCCGGGAAGCTCGCCGACGCTGCTCTCCGTGTTCCCGCGGCACGCCACGGAGACCTTCTGCCTCGGCGCGGTGGCCGACACGGGCGCGGGGCGCGTGGCGCTGGTCTCGACGCTGCTGACCGACTTCGCCCCGGTCCCCAGTCCGGCCGCGGCGGTCGAGGCGCTCCTGCGCGACCTGCTCTCGGCGCCCTGAGTCCTTGCGCCGCTTCGCCTTCGCCGGCCGGCGCGCCGTCCGCCGCGCCCCCCCCCCGACG
>VGIY01000009.1 GCA_016867695.1 Candidatus Eiseniibacteriota bacterium
GAGCGCCGGGCCCTCTCCGGTCCCCTCGCCCCCCCAGGGGGCCCCAGGCTCAGGCAGGATCGGAGAAGACCACCCCCGGCGCCACCGCCTCGGGCGCCGACTCGACGACGCGGATGCGCCGCCAGTGGCCGGAGCGGTAGCGCAGGTAGAGCACGCCCCCCAGGCAGATCACCAGAGCCACGACCACGGCCCAGGTCAGCCTCGGCGGCGCGTGCAGAACGCGGACCATCAGGAACCCGGCCAGGGCCAGGACCCAGTGCCCGCTGACCGACAGCAGCATCGTGCGGAAGGTGTCCCCCGCCCCGCGCAGGGCGCCGCCGAAGACGATGCCGACGGCATCGGCCATCACGTACAGCGCCACCAGCCGGACCATGAAGACGGCCAGCGGGCGGACCTCGGCGAAGGCGGCCGCGTCCTGCCGGGTGCGGAACAGGTCGACGAGCGGGTGCGGGAGCAGGCTGAAGAGGGCGAAGGTCACCGCGGAGTAGGTCAGCGCCAGCTTGAATCCCGAGAGCGTCGCCTTGTGGGCGGTGTCCGGATCGCGCGCCCCCATGTAGCGGCCGACCAGGCTGATGACGCCGATGTTCACGCCGAGGAGCGGGACGAACGAGACCATGTCCCAGCTGAAGGCGATGGTCATCGCCGCGGCTTCCGACACGCCGTAGGAGTGGAAGGTCTGCACCAGGAAGTTGAAGGCCATGATGTTCAGGAAGAACTCCAGCCCCGAAGGCGCGCCGAAGCGCAGCAGGCGCCGCATGAGGGGCGCGTCGAACCGCACCCTCGCTTCCACGCCGAACTCGCGCCGGTTGGCGGCGCCGAAGTAGACGCCGGCCAGGATCGCCGCCCCGGTGAAGCTGCCGGCCAGGGTGCCCAGCGCCGCGCCCCGGATGCCGAGCGCGGGCAGTCCGAAGTGGCCGAAGATCAGCGTGTAGCTGACGGCGACGCTGACGGCCATGGCCAGGCCGGTGGCGATCATGACGACTCGCGTGCGGCCGATCCCGCTGAAGAAGCCGCTCAAGCTGTTGCGCAGCAGTCCGAGCAGCGCCCCGTACATGAGGATGTTGAAGTACTCCCGCTGCGGTCCCACCTGCTCGGGGGCCAGGCGCGCGGCGTCGAACATGCGGTGTCCCAGGGGGAGGCAGAAGAGCAGGAGCGGATAGGCGGCCAGGGAGATGAGCAGCGCCTGGCTGACCACCGCCGGGCAGCGCCGCGGCTGGCCCGCCCCCAGGTGCTGGGCGACGAGCGCGGTCGAATAGCCGGTCAGCCCGATGAAGAAGGTCATGAACATGAAGGCGGTCAGGCCGCCGCCCATGGCCGCGCTCATGAACTCCGGGTGGACCCAGGAGAGGAAGACCCGGTTGGCGAACATCATCATCGTCTCGCAGGAGTTCGAGACGACCATCGGCAGGGCCACGGCAAGGAGCTCGCGCATGCCCCCCGACGCATGGGTCTTCTGCACGGCCATGGCGCTCCCGACCAGCGGAGGCCCGCTCCAGGCGACGGCAAGAGCCCCCCGGCGGCGGCGCCGGGAGGCTCGACCTGTCGATCCTCCGGCCTAGTAGATCTCCAGCTCCCCGATCTCCGCCTCGACCGCCCCCAGGATCTCCCGGCCGGCCACGAGCTTCAGCATCACATTGTGATCGGGATAGAGGGGCCGGTCCTCGTCGAGGAAATCGACGTGCCGGCGCACGGCGGCCTTCGCCGCCAGGGTGCCCTTGCCCGGCGCGTAGGTGCGGAAGTCGAGCGCCTGCGCCGCGGCCATGAACTCGATGCCCAGCACGCCGTTGGCGACCTCGAGGATCTGGCGGGTCTTCAGCGCCGTGTTCATCCCCATGGAGACGAAGTCCTCCTGGTCGGCCGCGGCCGGGATCGACTGGGTGAAGGCGGGCGCCGAGAGGATGCGCTGCTCGACGATCTGCATGTCGGCCGTGTACTGGCTGAGCATCATGCCGGAGAACATCCCCGCCCCCTTGGTCAGGAACGCCGGCAGGCCGACCGACAGCGCCGGGTTGGTCAGCCGGTTCAACCGCCGCTCTGAGAGCACGCAGACGGTGGTGATCGCCCCGCCGAAGGTGTCCAGCGGCATGCTGATCGGCGTGCCCTGGAAGTTGGCGCCGGTCAGCACGGCCTTGTCGTCGGGCAGGAAGATCGGGTTGTCGCCCACGCCGTTAGCCTCGATCTCGAGCTGCGTGCGCGTCCAGCGCATCTGGTCGCGCGCCGCCCCGATCACCTGCGGCGTGGAGCGCATGCTGTAGGCGTCCTGGACCTTGACCTTCTCCTTGCCGGTCAGCAGGTCCGAGCCCTCGATGACGCGCTTGATGTTGCGCGCCGAGGTGATCGCCCCCTGGAAGCCGCGCAGCCGGTGCAGCCGCTCGTCGTAGGGCTTCATGTTGGCCTTCAGCGCCTCCAGCGTCATCGCGCAGGCGATCTCGGCCTGCTTCAACCAGCGCTCGCCGTCGTAGACGGCCAGGCAGCCCATGGCGTTGATGACGTTCGAGCCGTTGATCGTGGCCAGCCCGTCACGCGCCTGCAGCCCGGGCACGGGGATGCCCGCCTGCTCCAGCGCCTTGCCGCCCGGCAGCAGCCGGCCCCGATAGAACGCCTCGCCCTCGCCCATCATCAGCAGCGCGATCTGGCTCATCGGCGCCAGATCGCCGCAGGCCCCGACCGAGCCCTTCTCGCAGACGACCGGAGTGACGCCGCGGTTGAGCATCTCGACCAGGGTCTGGGTGATCTCGGGGCGGCAACCCGAGTAGCCATTGGCGTGCACATTCGCCCGCAGCAGCATCGCCGCGCGGACGACGTCGATCGGCAGGGGTTCGCCGATGCCGGCGGCGTGGTTGTAGATGAGGTAGCGCTGGAACTGCCCGACCTGCTCGTCGGTCAGGACTACCTCCGAGAACTCGCCGATGCCCGTGTTGACGCCGTACATGATCTCGCGCGCTTCGATCCGCTGCTCGATGAAGGCGCGGCACTTGCGGATGCGCGCGAGCGCGTCGGGATGGAGTTCGACCTTCTCGCCGCGGCGGGCGACGGCTTCGACGGCATCGACGGTGAGATTGGATCCGGTGACGACGACCGACATGCGAACCTCCGGCCTTGGCGCCCGGGCCGAGCAAGGAGCGCAGCCCGAACGGATTTCGGGTTGATCGCTCCCACCCACCCCGCAGCGACCGAGGCCCCTCGGTCCGCGTGGCTCCATTATCGCCGCTCCCCCGGGGGATCCGCAAGGACGATCGCGCGGCCCCAGGGGGGCGGTCTCCCAGCCTAGTAGCGCAGGATGAGCGCGATGCCCTCGCCGGCGGCCTTGTCCAGCTCGACGAGCACATGCCGGCGCTGCTCGGCCAGGTTGGCCTCGACCAGGGGCCAGAGGAGCTTGCCCAGCTCGTGCGCGGGGGTCTTGTCGTGACTGCCGGTCAGCGTGGTCAGGATCGCCTCTCCGTGGTTCGTGACCTCGCGGAAGAAGGAGATCAGACGGTCGACGCCGACGAGGGCCAGGGGCAGGGGGTCCCGGGCCAGGATCGGCGCGAGCGCGGCGTGCGATTCATGGCGAAGACGAGATCACGCGTGAAGAAGGTCTCGTCGACGACGACCCGCTCCCGCAGCGTGAAGGGGAGCGGGACGGCGCGGGCGGAGTCCGCGTTCACGAACAGCGCGAGGCCGTCCAGGCCGTAGCGGTGGTCGATGCCGTCGGCGAGTCGATGTAGACGGGTCAGCACGGGCGCGGCCTCGCGCTTGCCGAACTCCCCCATCAGGCGGTCGGTCGCCTCCTGCACGAGGTTCTTCAGCCGGATCGGATCCTGGCGGTTTTCCGGCGAGGTGCGGTGCGTGGGCAGCGTGATCGTGACCGCGGGATAGGCCCGGTTCTGCTGCAGAAGCCGGATCTGGTGTCGATCCATCGAGTATGACCCTCCCGTCTTCGGCTCCGGCTCCGGCTCCGGCTCCGGCTTCGCCCTTGCCTCCGTCCCCCACCGCGCCTCAATCGCGCTCTGCGCATTCCGCGGAGTCTCCGATCGCGCCTTCCTCGATGCGATCGGTGGGATCCGCAGTACCGGCGGGACCCTTCCCCCATGCGTCAACCGCAAGATGACGAGCCTGGTGGCTCACGCTCGAAGCCTGCTCGCATGCGCCGTCTTGGTCCCGCCGGCGGCCGTCCTCGGGGCCTTCGACGCGGGCGCGGCGCGGCCAGGTCGCCGCTCCGGCGCATCCGCCCGGAGCTCCTGCCACATGTTGAACACCGCTAGGCGACGCGGGGATCCTCGGCAAGCCGTGATCCCGCAGGTGAGCGGAAGCGCTCCTTCGGCGGGACGCCCCGGGGTTGCCACGGCAATGCGCCCGCACGCAACCGGGATTCCCTTGTCCGGCAGGATCCGGTTCCGATATAGTAAAGGCCGCTGGCCATGATGCTGGGCCGAAGTGGCATCCTCAATCCCTTGGATCGGTTACCCGAGGCAGCAAGAGGGAGATCAGCATGGGAGTCATCCGTCGCGCCGTTCTCATCCTCCACCCCTTCTTGGGACGCGCGCCATTCGCGGCGCGTCCCGGCGCGGCGCTGCTTCTCGCCGGTCTCGCCCTCACCCTCGCCTGGACAAGCCCGGCGCACGGCTCTCGCCCGAAGACCGGACGCTGGCACGCCGTCGATCAGCCGAGCCCGCGGGAGTCGCTCACGCCGGAGCAGCAGCGACAGCTCCGCCACCTCGAGTCTCTCGGTTACCTCGCCGGCTCGACCCAGCCCCCGGCCGCGACCGGCGTCACCATCCACGATCCCCGGCGCTCGTATGCGGGTTTCAACCTCTATGTGTCGGGGCACGCGCCCGAGGCGATCCTCGTCGACATGGAAGGCAACGAGCTGCACCGCTGGCGCTGCGAGATCACTCGCGCCTGGCCCGACTTCGAGCCGCGACCGGGGCCGCCCAATCACCAGTACTGGCGGCGCGTGCGGCTGCTCGAGGACGGCGAGCTGCTGGCCATCTTCGAGGGCATCGGGCTGATCAAGCTCGACAAGGACTCGAACCTGCTCTGGGCCTACGGCGGAAACGCCCACCACGACCTCGATCTCCTTCCCGACGGCACGATCTACGTGCTGGGCCGCGAGGCCTTCATCAACGAGCAGGACGCCGAGAAGCGACCGGTCCTGCAGGACTTCATCGCCGTCCTCAGTCCCGACGGCCGCGAACAGCGGCGCATCTGGATCGAGCAGTGCTTCGCCCGCTCCTTCTACGCACCGACCCTGCAGCGCAGGCCTGCCGTCGGCGACGCGTGGCACACGAACACGCTGCAGATCCTCCAGGGCCGCCTGGCCGACCAGATCCCCGCCTTCCAGGCGGGCAACATCCTGCTCTCGCACCTGATGCTCGACCTCATCTCGGTCGTCGACCCGGAGAACGAGACGGTCGTCTGGACGATGACCGGGATGTGGCGCAAGCAGCACCAGCCGGTCGTCTGTGGGGACAGCACGCTGGTCATCCTGGACAATCTGGGCGCGCGGGACGGGTCCCGGGTGATCGAGTTCGACCCGGCGACGCAGCGCGTGCGCTGGTACTACGAGGGCACCGAGGAGCAGCCCCTGGCCACGCACGACTGCGGCTCGGTCCAGCCTCTACCGAACGGCAACTTCCTGATCTCGGAGTCGAATCGCGGGCGCGCCCTGGAGGTGACCCGCGACGACGAGGTGGTCTGGGAGTTCTACAACCCGCACCGCGCCGGCGACGATCACCAGTTCATCGCCACGCTCTTCGAGCTTATCCGGCTAGACCCGCGGATCCCGCTCGACTGGCTCTAGTACCAGGCGGCGTCCCGGCCCCAGCCCCAGAGCCGGTCTCCGCGCCGCGACCGCCAGGTCCGGCCGTTGCGCGCCGGGCCCTCCGGCCAGAGGTAGCGGTCGGCGCCGCCGGAGTCGAGGAAGATCCCGTAGGTCGCCAGATCGTCCCGGAAGGAGCGGAACGGCCCGTAGCGCGTGGTCGTCCCCAGCGGCGGCGTGTCGTTCCAGCCGCCGGGCTCCTCCGGCGGCGCGTAGTCGATGTGGTAGGTGTCCGCCCCGCGGCGGTCCCAGAAGAAGCCGATGCTGCCCAGGTCGCCCGAGCCGCCGCAATGGCTGCGGAGCAGGTACTGGTCGTCGCCGTCGCCGTCGATCGAGATGCCGATCGAGCCGTCGCGGGCGTGCCCCTGGTACTGGTTGACCGCCTGTGGATTGCCGACGTTGTAGAGGTCGTCGCCGCTGAGGTCGACCTGGCAGCCGATGGCGAAGTGGGCCGCCGCCCCGAGGGAGTACTTGCCGTTGCGGTAGGTGTCGTTCCCGCCCAGGTCCTCGAGGATCCCGACGCCCCACCAGTAGCCCGCGCCCTGGCTCCAGGCCGTCGCGTGGTAGCGGTCGTCGCCCGCGCCGTCGACCAGGACGCCGAATCCGCCCGCCAGGCTGTGGCCGTCGCCCAGGTCGGCGCGCCGGCCGTACCCGCAGCCCTGCGCCATGGAGACCGACTGCCCATTGTACAACTCGGATATGTTGCCGTCGTCGCGGGCGATGTACCGGTCGTTGCCGCTCGCGTCCACGAGCACGCCCGCTCCGAGCGTCGATCCCAGGCCCTGCGACTCGTAGCCGCAGATGTACTCGTCGTCGCCCTCCAGGTCGGCGAGCAGCCCCACGCCGACGTGCGCGCTGCCCTGGCCCCAGCGCTGGTCGACGACATAGCGGTCGTCGCCGCGGTAGTCGACCAGCAGGCCGACGCCGAACCAGCCCGCGCCCAATCCCGACTCCCGGACCCGGTAGCGGTCGTCGCCCTGCAGGTCGAAGATGGCGCCGACGCCGAAGAGGCCGCAGGCCATGGCCGCCGGGAGCCGGCCGCCGTCGTAGGTGTCGTCGCCGGCAAGATCGATCAGCAGCGCCACCGGCCGATCCAGTCCGGCGGGCACCGCGTGCCGCCCGCGGTAGACGTCGTCGCCGCCGAGGTCGAGCGTCAGGAAGGCGGGCTCCCGAACCTCGTCGGGTCCCGGGCCGAGGATGCGGATCCGCCCGAGATCGGTGTCGAAGGCGCAGCCCGTGAAGGACGCGGAAGGGGTCGCGGCGCGCGGCGGCTGCGCCAGGTACTCATCCAGCGCCCGCTGCACGTGGGCGAAGAGGATCGCCGAGCCGAAGGCGAGGTAGTCGCGATCGACGCTCTCGATCGCGGCGAGGGCGTCGGCGCGCCGCGTGGCCAGCTGGCCCAGGCGCTCCTCGACCCAGGGCGCGGTGGCGAAGGCGTAGGCCTCGCGGATCCAGGCGAGGGGGCCGTACGCGGGCGACGCTCCGCCGGCGGCCCGCATGTCCTCCTCGCCCCACACGGCGCGCTCGAGGAAGGGCCGGTCGTAGGCCGCCGCGATCCAGGGCGTGGCCTCCGCGGCGCCGACGAAGAGGCGCGCCACGAGCCGCTGGACCGGCTCCGGCAGCCGGTACCACTGCTCCCAGTCGCTCGCGGCGATGCTCCCCGTCGCGGCGCTCCCGGAGGGCCCGCCGGTCCCGGGCAGCGAGTAGGAGAGGATCGGCATGAGCGCGTCGACGGGCGCGGCGCCGGCGGGGATCCACTCCACGCCCCACGAAGCCGGATCGGGCAGCGGCAGATTGCGGCCGGAGGCGATGTCGGTGAGCAGGAACGCCTGCTCCACGAGCGCGGCGGGGCGGGGCGCCGCGGCGAGGAGCTGCTCCGCCTTGGCGCCGCTGAAGCGCGCCACGGCGCGGACATCGCCGAAGAGGTTGGCCACCGTGCGCATCAGCGCCCGGTCGCGCCCGTAGAAGGCCATCTCCTCGCTGCTGTAGCCGAGGCCGGATTCGGGGCGCCCGACGCCGGCCAGTACCTTGCGCCACTGCGCGTCCGTGAGGTCGAGCGCCGAGCGCCCGCCCCCGGGCCAGGCGTCGCGCGAGCGCGGCCCGGGGCCCTGGGCGGGAACGTGCTGCGCGCCGAGCGCGATCGCCAGCAGCGCGAGGAGGATCGGTCTTCGGGACATCGGCAACCCCTTCTCCCTGGAACCCCCTGCCCGGACCGCGCGCCGCGGCGGGATCGGCGACGGTAGCATGGGGATGCTGGGGCGCCAGCCCATTCGATTGTGGTCTGAGGATTCCGGGTCGAGCGGCCGGGGCCGAGGCGGCGCTCGGTCCGCGGGCCCCTCGGTGTCGCTTCGCGGTCATGCCCGGCGGGCAAGCCAGGGGCGTGCCGGTTCAGGGGGCGATGAGGGGGCCGGGAGCAGGATGGGGCCAACTCACCGCCTGCGGCGGGGTTGCCCCAGGTGACCCGGAGATGTCGGTCCACAGTCCGGAGGCTAGGCCAGCGACCCGGCCAGCTCCAGCCGGCGGTAGACGCGGGCGTACTCCCCCGGTCTGCCGATCAGCGTGGCGTGGCTGCCGCTCTCGACCAGCCGCCCTCCGGCAAGGACGAAGATCCGATCCGCCCGCTGCAGCGTGTCGGGACGGTGGGTGACGAGCAGCGCCGTCATCCCCGGCAGGACCTCGTGCAGCCGCTCCCAGAGCGCCGCCTCGGTGCGGGAGTCGAGCGCCGAGGTGCAATCGTCGAGGATCAAGATCCTCGGCCGGCCGACTAGCGCCCGGGCCAGTGACAGGCGCTGCTTCTGCCCGCCCGAGATCGACATCCCGCGCGTGCCGATCGGCGTGTCGAGGCCCTGGGGGAAGCCTTCCACCTCCTCGCGGAGCTGGGCGACCTCGAGCGCCCAGGCGAGGCGCTCGTCCGAGATGCCCGGGCGGCCGAAGAGGATGTTCTGGCGCACCGTGTCGCTGAAGAGCGCCGGCTCCTGGGGCACGAAGCCGATCATCCCGCGCAGCGCCTCCAGCCGGTAGGCGCGCAGGTCGCGGCCGTCGAGCGTGATCCGTCCCTCCGTCGGATCGACGAGGCGTGGAACCAGGTGCACGAGCCAGCTCTTGCCCGCGCCCACCCGGCCGACGACCGCGGCGATCTCCCCCGGCGCGACCTCGAACGAGATGTCTTCCAGGATCCTGCGCGGCGACCCGGGGAAGGCGAAGCCGACCTGCTCGAAGCGCAGCGCGGCTCCCCGGCCCTCCGCGTCGCCGGCGCCGGCGACGGCGCCGCCGATCCCCTCGTCGCGGACCATCGGCGGCACGGCCTCGAGCTCGACCAGCCGGTCGATCGACACCGCAGACTGGCGCGACTTGACCAGGAACTGCCCGATGTCGAACATCGGGAAGACGAGCCAGACGACATAGTAGATGAAGGTGGCCATGTCGCCGATCGAGAGCCCCGCCCGCAGCACCTTGTAGCCGCCGGCGAAGAGGACGATGACGACGCCGAACTGCCAGATGTAGTTGTAGAGCGAGTCGACGATCGCCGCCGCGCGCACCGAGGCGATCTCCGCCGCCTGCCGCTCCCGCGCCGCGCCCTCGAAGCGGCGCTGCTGGGCCGGCTCGCGGACGTAGGCCTTGAGCACGCGAACGCCCGAGAAGCAGGCCTCGGCCACGTCGTTGACCCGCGAGATGCGCTTCTGCAGCGCGTCGTAGCGCCGGTCGAGGGCCGAGGAGCTGCGGAAGAAGATCAGGATCAGCAGCGGCAGCGGTCCGGCCGTCCAGACCGTCAGCGCCGGATCGATGCTCACCATCATGATCAGGACGAAGGCCACCGCCAGCAAGGCCTCGTACAGCCGCCAGATCCCGGAACAGGCGAACCAGGAGAGCTTCTCGGCCACGTCGTCGGTCATGCGCGTGACGAGATCCCCCGTGCGGAAGCGGTTGAAGAAGTCGGGGCCCTTGGCCGTGACCTGGTCGAAGGAGACCTGGCGGAAGAGCCACTCCAGGCGCACGTTCATCCAGGCCCGCCAGGACTGGAAACAGGCGTAGAGCGCGACGGCCGCCAGGCCCAGGGCGATGAAGCCGAGGCCCAGCGACGCCGCGGGTGACAGCCCCCATCCGGCGCCGGCGCCGACCAGCCCCCTGCCGAGCCAGTGCTCGGGCAGCGCCCCGGTCTTGACGTAGTCGACCGTGAATCCGACCAGGCGCGGGATGTGCACGCCGATGGCCAGCTGCAGCGGGGTCAGGACCAGCAGCAGCGCGACCACGTGCGGGTATCCGCGGTAGTAGCGGAGGATCCACCTCAGCTTAGCGTACATGGGCGACCGCCTCCCCGCTCGGCGCCGGCGCCTGCCCCTGGAACTGCAGGCGAAAGAGCCTGGCATAGTAGTCATCGCGGGCGAGCAGCTGCGCGTGGTTCCCTCGCTCGACGATCTCGCCGTCGCGCAGGACGAGGATCTCGTCGGCGTCACGGATCGTCGCCAGCCGGTGGGCGATGATCAGGGAGGTGCGCCGGCCGATGAGCTTCGCCAGCGAGGCCTGGATCACCCGCTCCGTCTCCGGGTCGATGGAACTGGTCGCCTCGTCCAGGATGAGCACCTGCGGGTCGACGACCAGCGCGCGGGCGAAGGAGAGCAGCTGGCGCTCGCCGCGGCTGAAGTTGGCCCCCCTCTCCGAGACGCGCGTGCCGTAGCCGTCGGGCAGCCGGCGGATGAAGCCGTCGGCGTCGACCGTACGGGCGGCGGCGGCGACGCGCTCCTCGCCGATCCCTTCCGCCCCGAGCGAGATGTTCCCGCCGATATCGCCCGGGAACAGGATGATGTCCTGCAGCACGAGCGCGAAACGGCCGCGCAGGTCGGCGGCGCGAAGCTCCCGGATGTCCACGCCGTCGATGGTGATGCGCCCTCGCTGCGGATCGTAGAAGCGCAGCAGCAGCGAGATGATCGTCGTCTTCCCGCCGCCGGTGATCCCCGCCAGCGCCACGCGGCGGCCCACCGGGATCTCGAAGCTCACGTCGCGCAGCACCCAGCGCTCGTCGTTCGTGTACGAGAACCAGACCCCTTCGAAGCGGATCCCGCGCACCAGCCCCGGCCAGGGCCGCGGCTCGGCCGGCTCGCGCAGGGCGGGTTCGACGGACAGCAGGGCGAAGATGCGCCGCGCGCCGGCGATGCCCTTCTGGAAGCTGCCCAGCTGCTCGGCCAGCCGCGCCACCGGATCGAACTCCTTCCAGATAAGCAGGATGAAGAGAACGATCAGGCCGGGGGTCAGCCCCCAGTGCGCGCCCAGGAGCAGGACCAGCCCGATCTTCACGTAGTTGACGAAGCCGAGCAGGTTGAAGAAGACGCAGACGGCCACGTTGACGAAGGCGTCCTCGTCGAACTTGGCCCGGTTGGCGCGGCGGACGCGGTCGCGGGCGTACTCGCCGCGGTGGAAGAGCTGCACGATCGACATGCCCTGGAGGAACTCGGCGACCGTCGCTGTGACCTCGGCCATGCGCTTGCGCACTTCCAGGAAGCGGTGCGTCGTCATCCTGTGGAAGGCGAGGACGAGAAGCGCCAGCACCGGAGTCAGCAGGGCGAGCACGAGCGCCAGACGCGGGTGCTTCCAGAACATGACGCCCCAGATCCCGACCACGAGCACGAGATCCCCGACCAGGAGGACGACCGTGTTGGTGAAGAGCATCCGCAGCGCCTCGGTGTCCGACTCGACGCGGGCCATCAGCCGTCCGACCGGGTTGCGGTCGAAGAAGCCGACGTCGAGACCGAGGATGTGGCGGAAGAGCCGCGTGCGCAGGTCGAACAGCGCCTCCTGGCCGACGCGCTCGAGCTTCACGCGCTGGATGTACTGCAGCACGATCGACGCGCCCTGGATGGCCAGGACAGCCAGCCCCAGCCCGAGCAGCGCGCCGTAGCCCCGCTCCGCGGCGGGCAGGGCGAGCTGCGCGCCGATCGGCCCGTCGATCGCCCGCTGGATCAGCCAGGGCCAGGCGAGCGAGAACAGCGTGGTCGCGATCAGGAGCCCCAGGCAGAGAAGCAGCTCGGCGCGGTGGCGGCGGAGCAGCGGCAGGAGCCCGAGCAGGGCCCGGCGCGAACCGACCTGGCGCTCGCCGTCGCTCAGGCGCTCATCTTCGAAGTGGGCTGCCGTCATGCTCCACGCCCTTCGGGGAACGGTCTGCGCGGCTCGCGCGGCGGGGGACCGGCACCCGCCTCCCGCGGCCCCGGCGATGCCGCCGCCGCGGGTCAGTCCGCGTCGCCTCGTGGCGAGCTTCGCGAAGGCCGGTGCACCCCGGCGACCCCCTACGGCCGTATCTCCGGTATGTTGCCCGGGACGGCGACCCGCTTTCAGGGATTCCGCGGCTCCGACTCCCCGCGGAAGCAGGCGCCCGCGCGGTCCGGGCAGCGCGGGCGGTGCGCGGCCCGGGGCGGGGCGCCGTCGCGCCCATCGAACGGAGATGCCGCGCCATGAGCTTCGCCCCGGGCATGATGACACGCGGAGACGCCCGGGGTACACTCGCGCGAGTCACGAACAGGAGGTCGCCATGAAGTCGTTCCTGAAGATGATCGTCGCCGTGCTGGTCGCCCAGCTACTGATCGTCGGCGCGCTCGCGGTCGTCATCGCCGCCCGCCTCTCCGACAAGGTCAAGGTGCCCAAGGGCGCCGTGCTCGTCCAGTCGCTCGACGGGGCGATTCCCGACTCGCCCCAGGGCGGCGGCATGCCGGGCCCGTTCGGCCGGGCCGGCGAGAGCCACGCCTCGATCCTCGGGAACCTGGAGAAGGCGCGCCACGACGCCCGCATCCATGCGGTGGTGCTCGAGATCGGACTGCCCGAGATCGGCTTCGCCAAGATGGACGAGCTGCGCGCGCGCATCGGGCAGCTCCGGGCCGCGGGCAAGCCGGTCTGGGCCTACACCGAGGGGCTCTCGCGCGGCAGCCTCTACCTGGGCGCCGCCTGCGACAGCCTCTTCCTCCTGCCCAACGGCTACGTCTCGCTCCACGGCAGCGCCTCCGGCCGCCCCTTCCTCAAGGGCACGCTGGAGAAGCTCGGCATCAGGGAGAACCTGCACCGCATCGAGCACTACAAGTCGGCGGCGGAGATGATCCAGGGCGAGCGGATGAGCCCCGAGTCGCGGGCCAACATCGAGTGGATCCTGGACTCCCTCTACCCGCACAGCCTGGCGACGATCGAGGAGGATCGCCGGCTCGCCCCGGGGACGCTGGAGAGCCGGATCTTCCCCGCGGGCGTGCTCACGCCGGACGAGGCCCTCGCCCTGGGCCTCGTCGACCGCCTCCTCTACCGCGACGGCCTGGAGGAGCGCCTGCTGGCCCTGCCCGGCGTGGAGCAGGACCAGGGGACCAAGGAGGGTCTCGGCCCGCGGCCGCGGACCGTCTCCGGCTCCGAGTACGCCTCCGTCGAGCGCAAGGCGGCGGGGATCAAGGCCAAGGAGCGGATCGCCGTCGTCCACGCCAGCGGCTACATCGGCGGCGAGGAGAGCGGGTACCAGTTCCCCTTCGGCGCCTCGATGGGCGCGGCGACGATGGAGCGCGCCTTCCGCGCCGCCGCCGAGGACAAGGAGGTCAAGGCGATCATCTTCCGCGTCGACAGCGGCGGGGGCGAGAGCAGCACCTCCTGGAAGATCCAGCGTTCGGCGAAGCGCGCCGCCGAGAAGAAGCCGCTCGTCGTCTCGATGGGCGACATGGCCGGCTCCGGCGGGTACCTCATCTGCTATCCTTGCGCCCCCCTGCTCGCCGGTCCGCGCAGCATCGTCGGCTCGATCGGCTCGATCTCGGGCAAGTTCAACATGCGCGGCCTCTACGACAAGCTCGGCATCACCTGGGACTTCGTCTCCCGCGGCCCGAACGCGCTGATGGGTTCGGACTACTTCGACTACACGCCCGAGCAGTGGGCGTCGTTCAAGCAGCGGCACTGGCGCGACTATCAGGACTGGATCGACGACATCGCCCGCTTCCGCGGCCGGACCGCGGCCGAGATCGACAGCGTCGGGCGGGGCCGCGTCTGGACCGGCGAGCAGGCGCTCGCCCACGGGTTGATCGACGAGCTCGGCGCCTTCGACGACGCGGTGCGCATCGCCAAGGAGAAGGCGGGCATCGCCGCCGACGCCGAGGTGGAGTTCGTCCACTACCCGAAGGCGAAGGGGTTCATCGAGTCGCTGAAGAGCGGCGGGCTGGGCGCGGCGATCGCGGGGCTGATCGACGGGTGGCTCGCGCCCCTGCGGCGGGAGCAGACCTGGGCCCTGGAATGGGGAACCTATCGTTAGGGCGCCGGCCTCAGAGCGCCGGCGACAGCGAACCGGGCTCCGGCCTCAGCGCGCCGGCGACAGCGAAACGACAGCCGAGCTCCGGCCTCAGCGCGCCGGCCACGGCGAACCGGGCGCCGGCCGCGCGGACGCGGGAAAGAGAATGTAGGGGATGTAGGAGAGGGGGAAGGCCCGAGCCCGGACCTTCCCCCGCGTCCCGACTACCAGCGGTCGCGACGGCCGCCGCCGCCGCCGCCGCCCGGACGGCCTTCACGCGGCTGGGCGATGTTGACCTTCAGCGCCCGGCCCATGAACTCCTTGCCGTCGAGGCTCTGGATCGCCTTCTGGGCGTCCTCGGCCTGCGCCATCTCGACAAAGCCGAAGCCACGCGGTCTGCCTGTCTCGCGGTCGGTGATCACCTTGGCGGAGATCACCTCGCCGTGAGCGGCGAAGAGCCCCTGGAGATCTTCCTCGCCCGCATCGAATGGGAGATTGCCGACGTACAACTTGTTGGACATGTCCGCTTACCCTCTAACTGTGGGCCGCATCACCGCACCGATACGCGCCCGTGCTCCAAACGACTGACTGACCCGAGAACATCCCCCATGGGCGCCCGGCGGAACCCTGCCTGCACGCTCTGTCGTCGGCCCCAGGAAGCACCCACGGTGAGGTCTAGCGAGGGGAGAACGCATCCGATTCAGCAGAACTTCTGCCTGGCGTACCCAGAGTGCGGATTGGATAGGCTGGTAGAGATCTCCTTCCGAGCCCTGAACTCAGGCACCATGCCGCCCCGCCATCGAACCGCGGTCAACGGTTCCTGACAGGACCACACGGATTATCGCCATCCGCCCCAAGGTTGTCCACCCCTTTCTTTGCTCCCGCGCCTCCGGGCCCTCCAGCCTCGCGGGGCGCGGCCGATTGGGCGGGCGGCCCCCAAGCCCCCCCTGCCCCAACGGCTCCCCCTCGCCCCCGTGGGGGGGGTGCGGGAATGTAGAGGGCGCCGGCCGCTCGGCATTCCTCCCCACTCCGAGGCCTCCGCGCAACCTCAGGGGGAGGCCCGGCCGGCTCGCACGAGATCCGGGAAGGACCGGCGAAGGGCACGCCAATCCATTGCTAAAATGGAAGTTGAGTCAGTATCGGCGCACGATTTCTCCCATCCCGCGGCCACTGGGCCCCGGCGTGGGGACGGCTTACATCATCTTGACCAGCGGGTGCCTCGAGCGCGCCTTCACCCCGGCGAACCAGCGGCAGAGTGGATACATGACGATCAGCAGCCCCAGCCAGGCGAGCAGGGCGGCCGCAACCTCGCCCTGGCGGTAGGGCAGCAGACCCAGGCGGCGGGTGACGATCGCCAGCAGCGGGATGTGGACGACGTAGAAGAAGAAGGGCGTCCTGCCGTAGACCTCGAGCGGATGGAAGAGCGCCCGCAGGCGAACCCCGACGGCCATGAAGGCCGCCGAGAAGAGCATCACCAGCCCTGGGAAAAGCATGTTGTGCGCCAAGCCTGGAGGGTACTTCTGCTCGAACCAGAAGCTCAACGATCCGACCCGATCGAAGGGCATGATGTTCCCGTAGCCGGCCGGCATCCGCGCGAAGAAGAAGAGGACGACGCCGAGCATGCCGACCAACAGGGTGTTGCGGATGCGCCCGCGATCGTCGCGCCAGCGCTGGAACCAGAGCTCGCCGGCCACCGACCCGACGACGGCCAGGGCGAACCAGGGCAGCACCGGATAGAGGTTCCAGCTTCCGGCGTCCACCAGGAGTTGCATCGCCCGCATCTTCATGTCGGTCGTGCCCGGATCGTAGGGGATGCGCAGAAGCAGTGGATGGAGGGCGATCAGGCCCAGCGCCAGCGCCAGGCGCTGCCACCAGAACCAGCGGGCCACCAGCGCCAGCAGGATGATCGCCGAGCCGATCGTGGCGATGATGCCGAAGTGGTCGAGGCGCAGCCGGGCGAAGCCCCCCCAGCTCGCGTTGACCCAGACGAGCTGCACGGCGACGAGGAAGAGCCCGCGCAGCATCAGCCCTCCGCGCGCCTTCCAGAGGGGCGCGCCCTGGGCCGCCTTGCGCTCGAGGGCCCACCAGACCATCGCCCCGGCCAGCATCAGGAATCCGGGGGCGCACAGGTAGCTGACCATGCGCAGGATGAACTGCGGGAACGAGTCGAACAGGAAGTCCCGGTACTCGACGCGGCTCCAGACGGAGTTGAAGTAGTCGGAGGCGTGATCGAGCCCCATCAGGGCGATGATCAGGCCGCGCATCTGATCGACGAAGATGAACCGGTCCTTGACGGCCACTCGCCCCCCCGTCCGTGTTCCGCGCTCCGGGCCCGCCCCACTCTCCGGCGGGCCCGGGAATCGGGCTCGCGCCTGCCGGCGCAGCGCTGGTCGGGCGCACCGTACGGAGCGGGAGTGCGCCCTGTCAATCTTGGGCCGGAGGGCGGACCGGGCCCGGCGGGCCCGCGCCTCCGACCCGGACCCCCTCGTCTTCGGGGCGGCGGAGCGCCCCGCCGGGCCGGCGGTTTCCTTTGCTCCTCTATCGACAGCGGACTCGCCGCTGGGGTATCCTGTCCGTTCTGATTCCCCCTCCAGCGAGGCGGAATTCCACGCACCGGGTCGAACCGGCGCCGGAGGCCCAGGGGCTCATCCTTGGAGGTCTTTTCGTTGCCATGAGTTATCTTCTACCGCCTCTTCTCGGCAAGGGGGCCTTCTCCCTGGTGCTCCTCCTCCTCCTGCTCGGGCTGACGACCGCCCTCGTCCTCGAGCGCGCCCGCCATCGGCGCATGGTCCAGCGCATCCCGATCCGCATCCATGTGAACGGGACGCGCGGCAAGTCCTCGGTGGCCCGGCTCATCGCCGCGGGACTGCGCGCCGGGAAGCTGCGCACGTTCGCCAAGACTACCGGATCCGCCGCGCGGCTCATCCATCCCGACGGCTCCGAGGAGCCCGTGCCCCGGCGCTCGGCGCCCAACATCCGCGAGCAGATCGGCATCATCCGCCAGGCGGCCGGCGAAAACGCCGAGGCGCTGGTCATCGAGTGCATGGCCGTGCGCCCCGACCTCCAGAAGGTCACCGAGCATCAGATCGTCCGCTCCACGATCGGGGTGATCACCAACGTGCGCCCCGACCACCTCGAGGTCATGGGCCCGACGCTGGAGAACGTCGCCATCGCCCTGAGCGGCACGATCCCGAACAACGGCAAGCTCTTCACCACCGAGGGCGCCTACTCCGACTACCTGGTGCGCGAGGCCATGCGCCGCGGCACGCAGTGCGCGGTCACGACCGCCGAACGCCACCCGACGCCCGAGGAGATGTCCGGGTTCGGCTACGTGGAGATCCCCGAGAATGTCGCCCTGGCGCTTGACGTGTGCGAGGAGGTCGGCGTCGACCGGGTGACGGCGCTCTCCGGGATGTACAAGGTGACACCCGACGTCGGCGCGACGACGCAGATCCACCTGCGCCGCGAGGACAAGGAGATCACCTTCGTCAACGCCTTCGCCGCCAACGACCGCGAGTCGACCGTCTTCCTCTGGGGCCTGCTCAACATGCACCGCGGCGGCGATCGCCGCTCCATCGTGATGATCAACAACCGCGCCGATCGGATGCGCCGGGCGGTCGACATGGCCCAGGTCATCGCCAAGGACATGGCCGCCGACTGGTTCGTCGTCGTCGGCGACAAGGCCTCCACCTTCATCGACATGGCGGCGCGCTCGGGGCTGCCGCGCAACCGCATGGTCCACATGGGCGGGCGGACGCCGGAGGAGGTGCTGCAGAAGCTCTTCGATCTGGCCGATCCGCGCGCGGCGATCATGGGGATCGGCAACATCGGCGGATTCGGAGTCCGTTTCATGGACCTCCTGGAACAGGAAAGGAGCCGGCATGCTTCCTGAGGCCATCGGCTTGGGGCTGATCGTCAGCCTGTTCTTCTCCGAGGCGCTGGGGCTCACCGCCAGCGGGCTGGTGGTGCCCGGCTACATCGCCCTCTACCTCAACCAACCGCTGATGGTCGCGGGCACGCTGCTGGCCGGCATCGTCACGATGCTGGTCGTGCAGTTGATCGGCCGCTTCATCGTCCTCTTCGGCCGGCGCACGATGGTGCTCTGCGTGATCGTCGGCTACCTGGTCGGGCAGGCGGTGCCGCCCCTGCTGGGGACGGGCCTGGGGGCTGGCGCGGTCGACATCGGCGTCATCGGCTACATCATCAGCGGCCTGATCGGGTACTGGATGGTCCGCCAGGGCGTGGCCGAGACGACCGCGACGGTGCTCTGCGCATCGTTCATCGTGCGCCTGGTCCTGATCCTGGTCCACGGCGGCGGTCTGATCCGCACGACGCTCATCTAGGCACGCGGCAGGAGGGCAGGAGAGTTGGCATATTCCTACCAAACGCAGAGGCGCATCCTCGTCGGCGTCCTGGCGGTGCTGGCCGTCGCCTGCACCTGGATCCTCGAGGAGACCAAGGTCTACCGTCGCGCGCCGGGCTACGAGGTGAAGAAGAGGGCGGCCGAGCTGGCCGACCGGGCCTACGACGCGCTCAAGGACTACTACGTCGGCGACCTGGGACGGACGATCAATCCCGACGACGACCCCGCGGCCACGGGGATGATCGGACCGCGGTCCAGCCCGATCCGCAACTCGCAGGGCAACCTGGCGGCCAAGCGCACGAGCATCAACCCCAACTTCGCCGCCGTCATCGTCGACTACTTCCAGCAGATCAACCTCAAGCCCGGAGATGTCGTCGCCGTGGCGCTGAGCAGCTCGTTCCCGGCCATGACCGTCAACCTTTACGCGGCGATGGAGGCGATGGAGCTGCAGCCGGTGGTGATCACGACCGTGGGCTCCTCCACCTGGGGGGCCACCGATCCCGACTTCACCTGGCTGGACATGGAACGGGTGCTGCAGGAGAAGGGGCTGATGCGCATCCGCTCGGTGGCGGCAACGCCGGGCGGCAGCAACGACATGGGCAACAGCCTGAGCGCCGAGGGCCGCCGTCTCGTCGCCGAGGCCTGCGAGCGCAACGGCGTGCGCATCCTGACCAGCCGCAACATCCTGGACGCGATCTCCAACCGGATGGACGTCTACTTCGAGCGCGCGGGCGGGCGCGACATCGCCGCCTATGTCAACGTCGGCGGCAGCATCGCCAGCCTGGGCTTCAGCCTGGCGCAGATCCCGCTGCCCTCCGGGCTGCACACCGACCTCTGGACGCGCAACTTCCCGCGCGCCGGCACGATGGTGCGCCTGGCCAAGATGGGCGTGCCGGTGATCCACCTCGGCCTGCCCCAGAACATGGCCCGCCGCTTCGGCCTGCCGGTCGCCCCGGACTACCTGCCGGCCGTCGGGGACGGCGAGGCGCTGGGCAAGCCGGGCTACAACATCGGCCTCACCGCCGCGATGCTCGTCTTCTACGGGATCCTCACGCTGATCCTGACCCTGCCGGAACTGCGTCGCCGCTTCGTCAAGACTTCTCCGGGAGGAGCCGCATGACCGGTTCGCTCGACACGCTCGGCCGGAAGGCCGCTGAGCCGCGGAGCAAGGGCATCCCGCTTGGGCGCGGAGCGCTCGCCGCCGGAGCCCTGGCTGTCGCGCTGCTGCTGGGGCTCGCCGGCCCGGTCGCGGCCAAGCTCGTCTGGAAGGAGGTCCAGCCCGACAAGGCGGGCCGTCAGACCTGCCTGCGCGTCGCGGGCAAGTCCTCCAAGTACACGCAGCTCGACCCCGCCAAGGGCGTCGAACTGACGGTCCACGGGCCGAGCAAGCTGCGGATCCTCACCCGCCACCTGCCGGTTCAGGGAAAAACTGGCAAGCGCTCCTACACGCTGGTCGTGGAGCGGGACGGCAAGACGGCGCTCAGGAAGAAGATCACCCGGAGCCGCGACGCCAAGGCCAAGCTGTGCACCAAGGCGGCGACGGCCGTGGGCGCCTCGGGGGAGAGCGTGATCACTGTCCCCCGCGGCAAGCACACCTTCCGCGTCACCGTGGACGAGCCGGGCAAGGCGGTCGCCGCCCGCTTCTTCCGCCAGGCTCGCGCCGGCGCCGGCGCCAGGCTCATCGCCTTCTCGCCGCTCGAGTTCGACCGTCAGTGCCGGCTCGTCACCGCCCAGGGCAATCGCTACACCTGGTTCCGCGCGACGCCGGAGAGGCCGGTGCGCTTCACCGTCCAGGGGCCGACCGAGCTGCAGATCCATACCCGCGTCGACTTCGAGGAAGGCACGCTGGGCGCCCAGGAGTACGTCGTCGGCATCCAGCGCAACGACCGGCCCGACGTGGAGCGCCGCTTCCAAGCGCGGATCGATCCCGGGGCCGGCTACGAGGATTGTCCCGGCACGGCGCCGGGCCAGAGCCAGCTGCTCCGGTTGAGCGTCCCCAGCGGGAACTGGACCTACGAACTCGGGCCGACCGGCAGCGGGGCCGCGTCCTTCACGACGCGGATCCTGATCCCGAAGAGCAGCGTCGGGCTGAGCCACCTCATCCGCTAGACCGAGGGCCCAAGCGACCCATGCGTCGGATCGTTCCACTGCTCCTCCCCCTGCTCGCGCTGGCCACGGCGCGCGGGGAGCGCCTGCTCATCCCCGATGTGCCGCCGCACGCCTCGAGGGCCGACGAGGTCTCGCTCGGCGAGGGGGGGGACTTCCTCGACTTCGTGCGCATCGACGGCGGCGTGACGATCACGATCGCCGGGCCCGGCCTCGTCGAGGGCGTCGCTCGCGGGCACGTCGAGAGCCGGGCCGCGGCGCCGGAATCGCTGCGCGTGACCGTCGAGGGCCTGGCCGCGTACCCCCCCCAGCACTGGTCCCGGCAGGTCCTGCTGGCCCGCGAGTTCGGATACGAGGACGGGCGGCCGGGCCGGATGACCACCCCGCTGCGCTTCACCTTCGCCGTCCCCCGCGGCGTGCACCGCCTGCGCGTCCATGGAGCGGGCGCCCCCGGCGAGCCCGTCTACGCCCGCCTCGTCTACGACGGCCCCCCGTCGGCCGAGGAGGCGGAGGCGGCCCGCTTCGCCCGCGTCACGCCGCTGCCGCCGCGGGCCGACTCGCCGGCTCTGCCGGTGGGCATCGGACAGGGGGAGAGCTTCACCGGCTACTACGGGATCGACGCGGGGGCGCGGCTGCTCCTCGAAGGCCCCGGCCTGCTGCGCCTCTTCGTGCGCGCCGCGGCGCCGCCCGGCAGCGACGAGCCCCGCCGGGTGGTCGTGTCGATCACCGGGCTCGAGGGGTTCGGCGAGCAGCGCTGGGTCGAGCCGCTCCGCCGCTCCCGGCGCGACACCTTCGCCGACGACCGGCCCGGCCGGCCGACCGGCGCGGCGAGGATCCTCTGCCCGATCCCGGAGGGCCGGCACACCGTCACGCTGCGCGGGGCGACGGCGGGAGGAGACCCGGTCTTTGCCGCCTGCTCCTACCAGGGCCCGCCGCCCAAGAGGAGCCCCTGGCGCCTCGCCGGCGACTTCTCCTTCGAGTGCATCTACGACGACAACATCGCCCGCTTCTCGGAGGCCACGCTGCAGAAGCTGCGCAGCGGCCTCGACCCGGCCCAGTTCGGCATCGACATCGAGGACGACCTCATCCTCCATCCGGTCGTCGGCGCCGAGATCACCCACGGGTCGCTGCTCTTCCGCAAGGCCACCCGCCTGCGCCTGCGCGTCCAGCGCTGGGAGTACATGCGCAACCCGATCAAGACGAACGACGAGGTCCAGGTCCGCCTGCGCCAGCACTTCCGCCACGGCGACTACCTCGAGGCGATGTACACCTACGCGCCCGACGGCTACATCAAGGAGCTCGGCGACCGCCCGCCGTACCTCTCGCGCACCGTCCCGCGCGAGTATCTGCCCTTCGAGATCACGCGCAACGCCTTCGACGTCGGCTACCGCTACCGGGCCAACGCCTGGCTGGCGCTGCGCGCCGGCGGGGGGCGCGTCCTGCGCTTCTACAACCGCCACTTCCTGGAGAACGACCTCTGGGAGTGGAACGCGGACCTGTACGCCGAGGTCTCGAAGGGGCGCTTCTCGGTGCGCCCGGAGTACGGCTACGCGCTGGTCAAGGCCCGCGGCTACGACCAGGTGGGCGAGACGCTGGAGAACTCCGACAACGACGGCGACGGATCGTACGAGAAGGACACCTACCGCCTGCGCGTCGCCTACCGCCCCCGGACCGTCGTGCCCGCCCCGGGACCGCTCGCGCCCGGCCTCGCCGGGGCGGCGACGGGGGCGTTGCGGCATGTCGGGGCGTTCATCGAGCGCGCGCTGGCCGCCGCGCGCACCTCGAGCTGCGAGGCACAGCTCACCTACAGCCGCCAGTTCTACACCAGCACGAGGCCCCTCTTCGTCGACCCGCTCCACGTCGGGCGGTTTGACGAGAGCCGGCAGATCCAGCTCGGCTGGAACTCGAGGCCGGTCTACAAACGCATGACGCTCTCGGCCGGGCTGCGCTACACGGAGCGGACGGCCAAGGCCCCCGCCGGGCTGATCGGCGAGAACGACCCCTCGGAGGAGAAGGACTACACGGGCGCGCGCTACTGGATCGCGGTGGCCCTGCCCTGGCGATAGCGGGCGGATCGCCCGGCCCGCGGGCCGGGCCGCCGGAGCGAAGGAGGACGTCGGTGACGCACACGAGATGGCTGGCGACGCTGGGGATGCTCGTCGCCGGGCTGGCCCTGGCCGGCTGCGGTGAGCAGGAGCTCTACAAGCCGCCGGTGAGCCCCTACCGGATCTCCGGGCGGGTCCCCCTGCGCAGCGACGCCCAGGATGTCGCCATCCTCGGCAACTACGCCTACGTGGCCGCGGGCCAGTCGGGCCTGCAAGTGGTCGACATCACCGACCCCGACCGGCCGGAGCTGATCCTCTGGCTCGACACGCCCAAGTTCGCCAACGCCATCGCCGTGGCGCGCACCTACGACGCCA
>VGIY01000010.1 GCA_016867695.1 Candidatus Eiseniibacteriota bacterium
CTGCGAGCGCCGACAGAGAGCATCAGGCATCGACGCGCATCGACTCGGCGGCGCACGACCCCAGCGAGTCATGGAGGGAGTAGGCAGTGAAGCGTACCTATCAGCCCCACAATCGGCGTCGTCGCCGGTCGCACGGCTTCCGCAGGCGCATGCGCACCGCCGACGGGCGCCGCGTTCTCGCCCGGCGTCGCGCGAAGGGGCGCAAGCGGCTGACCGTCTCCGACTAGGGCCGGACCGGGCGATGCCCTGGGGCGACGAAGCGCTGAGTTCGACCCAGGCCATCCGCCGGCTGTTCGCTGAAGGGGCTGTCCATCACGGGAGGCTCGTGCTGCTGATCCGGCGGCAGGTCGACGAAGGTCCGCGCCGCGTGCTGTTCGTGGCCAGCCGGAAGACCGGCCACGCCGTCCGGCGCAACCGTGCGAAGCGTTTGATGCGCGCGGCTTATCAGCGCGTGGCTCCCTGCCTGGCGGAGCGGCCGGTTCACCTGGCCTGGGTCGCGCGCTCCGCTTGCGCGGCGATGAAGATGGAGGATGTGCGCAGAGACATGGAGGGTCTGCTCACGCGCGCCGGGCTCTGGTCGCCGGCCCAGCCGGCGCCGGCCGGTGAGCGCTCTCCTGCGGAAGGCGCGTGAGCGAGCGAACGGACCGGAGCGCCCCGCGGCGCGGCTGGAGCGCGTTGTTGAACAGGACTCATCAAGCCCAGGTCGCGATCCTGGTCTTCCTGATAACCCTGTACAGGCGGATGATCTCGCCGCTGCTGCCCCCCAGTTGCCGCTATGAGCCGAGCTGCTCGGAGTACGCGCGGCAGGCTCTGCGCAGGCATGGCCTCTGGCGGGGCGGACGCCTGGCGGTCCTGCGCCTCCTGCGCTGCCAGCCCTTCGGCGCCGGCGGCTTCGATCCGGTCCCCTGAACCCGCGCGCCGGCGGGCCGCGCCGCCGGCCTGCGGCCGCAGCTCCGGCCGCGGCGAGGGGGGGATCGGCCGGATGCGCGGCGGGCGCGCGGCCGCAGGCCTTCTCGCGTCGGAGACCGGCGCAAACGAGCAGGATTGCCGAGCATGTCACAGAGCAACTTCGGGGGATTCGACCGGCGCACCCTGATGGCGTTCGGGTTGATGATCCTCGTCTGGATCCTCTTCACCCAGTTCTTCATGCCCAAGCCGGCGCCACGCGGCACGGCGGCGACCGGCGAGCCGGCCCCCGCGGAGCCGGCGCCGTCGGAGCGTGTCGAGTCGCCCGCGCCCGCGGGCCGGACCGCGCGCCCCCCCTCGGGGGCCGAGGGGACCGTGGCGTCGGCCGGGGCGGCGACTCCGGCCGAAGGGGCCTGGTGGCTCGAGAACGACCTGCCCGCCGAGGAGCGGGAGATCGTCGTCCAGGGTGATCGCTTCCGGGCCGTCTTCTCCGCGCGGGGCGCCCAGTTGCGGTCCTGGGCCCTGGAGGGCTTCACGGACAGCCACGGCGAGCCCGTGGACCTCGTCTCGCCTCAGGGGCCGGGCGCCCTCGGCCTGCGCGTGGAGGGGGGCGGGCGGGCGATCTGGCTCGAGGAGACGCTGTTCCGGCTGGAAGAGGACAGCTCAGGGAACCGGGGCGAGCGGCGGCTGCGCTTCGTGGCCGAGGGCCTGCTCGTGCAGGAGGGGGGCGGCGCAGGCGCCGCCATCGAGGAAGAGGCTGCGCGCGTCCGGGTGGAGCGCATCTACACGCTCGACCGCGCGCGCTACGACTTCGGAATGGAGGTGATCGTTCAGGGAATCGCAAACCCGCGCCAGGACCAGCAGCTCGTGCTGGCCTGGGAGGATGGCATTCCGAGCCTGGAGACCCAGCGCGACCTCGATCGGCGCGCCAAGGCGGCGGTCGTGCAGCTGGCGGAGAGCTTCATCAAGGACGGCTACGGCGGCTCCGGCTTCGGCTGCCAGTGCGGAGGGGGGCGGGCCGAGCAGGGGGGAGAGAGGATCTACCAGGGCATGCTCCGCTGGGCGGGCGTGCGCGGCAAGTACTTCGCCGGGCTGCTGATCCCCGAGGAGGAGCGCGAGGCGACCGTCGTCGCCCATTCGGAGCCGCAGGTGGGCGAGGTCGGCCTGCGGGTGGTCCAGCCGCTGGCCTTCGACGGCCGCACGGTGCAGCGCTACACGGTCTACGCGGGGCCGATCGACTACCGCGTGCTGCGCGAGCTGGACCAGCGCGTCGGCGGGGGAGCGACCCGCATCGTCGATTTCGGCGGCTCGCTGATCGCCCCGATCAGCAAGGCGACCCACTGGTTCATGGTCACCGCGGCCAAGGTCGTGCCCAACTACGGCCTGGTGATCTTCCTGCTGGCCGCCGCCGTCCGCCTGATCTTCCACCCGCTCAACGTCAAGGCGCTGCAATCGCAGCGCAAGCTGCAGGCGCTGAAGCCGCTGCTCGACGAGATCAACCGCAAGTACAAGGCCAGCCCCGAGCAGCGCACCAAGAAGACGATGGAGCTGCACAAGCAGCACGGGGTCAATCCCCTCGGCGGATGTCTGCCCCTGCTCGTGCAGATGCCGGTGATCTACGCCTTGTACAATGTGCTGATGAACGCCATCGAGCTGCGCAAGGCCCCCTTCGCGCTGTGGATGCGGGATCTATCGGCTCCCGACACGGTCGGCCACGCGTTCGGGATCCCGATCAACATCCTGCCGCTGCTGATGGCGGCAACCATGTTCTGGCAGCAGAAGCTGACTCCCACCGACCCGCGGCAGGCGCCGATGCTGGTGCTCATGCCGCTGATGATGGTCTTCTTCTTCTACGGGCTCCCGTCGGGGCTGGTCCTCTACTGGACCCTGACGAATCTCTTCGCGGTGGTGCAGCAGATGCGCATGAAGCCGCTGGTTCTGCCGGTCGCCAGCACCGGGCCGGAGAGCCAGCCGGAGACCGCGCGCTTCGGCCGCAAGCGCGCAACGCAGGCCTAGGGCCGTAACGCCCGGCCGGCGGCGGAGTAGGGACAGAGTGAAGGAAGGAAACGACGCGATGAATCAAGACACGCTGGACGAGGTCTTCTGTGAAGGCCGCAATGTCGAGGAGGCGCTCCAGGCCGCCTGCGACAAGCTGAACACGACGCCCAACCAGGTCGAGCACGAGGTCGTCCGCGAGGGCAGCAACGGGGGCGTGCTCGCGTTCCTGAAGGGGCGCACGACCCGGATCCGGGTCTGGAAGAAGTCGGCGGGGCAGGTCCGCCTGACCGAGACGCTGCGCGGCCTCTTCAAGCACCTCGAGTTCGTCAGCGACTTCAAGGTCACCCAGGCCGAGGATGCCTTCGAGGTGGCCATCGACACGGAGGGGGCCGATGGCCTGCTGATCGGGCGCGGCGGCGAGACGCTGGCCGCCCTGCAGCACCTGATCGCGCGCATGGCTTCGCGGATCGACGAGAACATGCGCGTCCGCGTGGATGTGGCCGGATACCGCAAGCGCCGCCAGGAGCAGCTGCGCAAGATGGCCCTCGAGATGGCCGAGAAGGCGCACGCCGGCGGGCGCGAAGTGCTGACCGAGGCGCTGCCGGCCGACGAGCGCCGGATCGTGCACCTGGCGCTGAGCGAGGACGGGCGCGTCGAGACCCACGCGCTCGGGGACGGGCTGACCAAGCGCATCGCCGTCGCCCCCGTCGGGGGAGCTGCGCGGGGAACGGCCCAGGGCGAGTCCCGAGGCGCGGAGCGCGGCCGAGGGACCCATGGATCCGGCCGCGGAGGGCGGCCGGCACGCGACGAGGAGGGGTCCGGATCGAGACCCTCCGAGGGGAGAGCCTCGGGGCAGTCTCGCGGCCACTCGGGCAGAGGCCACGCGGGCCCGGGCGCGCCTCCGCGCGAGCGCCGGTCCGGGGGGAGCGACTCCCCGCGCGGCAGGGAGCGCGGCCGGCGCGGCCGGGGTGCGGGCGTCGCGGAGCCGGCGCGGGCGAGCGGGCGAGGCCACGCCGCCGACGGGCCGGCGCGCCCGCGCGAGCGGGGAGAAGAGGGCCGGGAGCCGATGCCCGTGCGCGACCGCGACGGTGAGGCGAGAGAGCGCATGACGGCACGCGGGCCGGAGTCGGCGGTCCCCGATCCGATCCGGACACCGGAGCAGGACGGGGCCGGGAATCGCGCCGGCGCGCTGAAGCCGGTCGAGGACTCCTACTTCAAGATCCCGGAGAGCATCGGACTGATCAGCAGTCCCTCGCGCCAGGCCGAGGCGGGCGCCGACGCCGACGAGACCGGCGCGGATGAGCCCCGCACCTTCGGCCGGAGGCCGCGAGCCGCCCGCGGCCGGAGGCGCTGATCGACTGCCCTGCGCCCCGCGCGGGCGCGGGCGCTGGATTGGTCATGCACGCCGAGACGATCGCAGCCCAGGCCACGGCGGCCGGGCCGGCCGCCCTGGCGATCATCCGGTTGTCCGGTAAAGAGGCGATCCCGCTGGCGGATCGCCTCTTCGCTCCCGCCGGACGGCTGGCGAGCCTGCCCGGGCGCACCTGCGCGGTCGGCTTCCTGCGGGACGGCGATGAGGCCATCGACCAGGTCGTGGCCACGGTCTTCCGCGCGCCGCACTCCTACACCGGGGAGGACATGGTCGAGATCGCCTGCCACGGAGGAGAGCAGGCGCCGAGACGGGTGCTCGACCTGATCCTGCGCTCCGGCCGGGCGCGATTGGCGCGCCCCGGGGAGTTCACGCTGCGCGCCTTCCTCAACGGCAGGATCGACCTCGCCCAGGCCGAGGCCGTCGAGGCCCTGATTCGAGCCCGCTCCGCGGCGGGCGCCGCCGCGGCGGTGCGCGTCCTGCGCGGAGACCTGAGCCGCGCGCTGCGCCGCATCCTCTCCGGCCTGACCGAGTCGCTCGCCCGGATCGAGGCGGAGCTGGATGTCCAGGAGGATGGCGCCCCCGATGTCCTCGCGCCCGGGGGGCCCGGGTCCCGGAGCGCGGCGGAGACCGTTCGCACGCTGGCCCGCGAGGAGGAGCGCCTGCGGCGCCTGCTGGCTGCCGGTCGCGGCGCGGCCCGACAGGAAGAGGGGCTGCGCGTCGTGCTGGCCGGGCGCCCGAACGCCGGCAAGTCGTCGCTGTTCAACGCGCTCCTGGCGCGGGAGCGGGCCATCGTTTCGCCCCACCCGTCGACGACGCGCGATGTCCTCGAGGCCGCCGTGGAGTGGGACGGCCTCTCGATCAGACTGCTCGACACGGCGGGGGTGAGCGGCTCCGCGGGAGCGCCCGTCGCGGCGGGGTTGTGCGGCGCGCTGGCCGACCTCGACCTCGAGGGCATGCGCCGCGCTCGAGAAGAGATCGCCTCGGCCGCGCTCGTCGTGCACGTCGTCGATGTCGCCGCGCTCGATCCTGCGCAGGCCGCCGCCGACGGGGAAGCACTCGCCCCTTCCGGGCGCCGGCTGACGGCCCTGCACAAGTGGGACCTGCCGGTCCCGGCCGACTGGCGGGCGATCGCCGAGGAGCGGGGGCCCCGCGCGCCGTTCGCCGCAAAGGACGCGGCGTCCGACGCGCGGGGGAGAGCAGGCCGGCCGCCGGGCGGCCCCCGGCGCCGGCCCGCGATCCGGCCGTCGCTCGACGCGCGGCAGGGCATCGCGGCCGGCATCCCCTCGTCGGTCGTCGGAGAGCCGGGGACCGACGCCCTGCGGGCGGGCATCGTCGCGCGGCTGTGCGCCGACGGGGCGGGGATCGAAGAGGCGGCGCTGGCGGGCGATCGACAGAGGCGCCTGCTGGAGGAGGCGGCCACGGGCGTGGCCCGCGCTCGCGGGCTGCTGCTCGACGGGGCGGGCGGCGAGTTGGCCGCCTTCGAGCTGCGCCGCGGCATGGACGGGCTGGCGGAGCTGCTCGGGGAGCGGGTCGGGCCGCGGATCCTGGATGAGATCTTCGCGAGGTTCTGCGTTGGCAAGTGAGCGAGCGAACCGCTCCGGACTCCCGCGACGCGTCGATGCGGTCGTCGTCGGCGGGGGGCACGCGGGCATCGAGGCGGCCTGGGGCCTCTGCCGTCGCGGCCACGCGGTCGCGCTGGTGACCTTCGACGCCGCCGCCCTGGCGCGCATGTCCTGCAACCCGTCGATCGGCGGCCCGGCCAAGGGGCAGCTCGCGCGCGAGATCGATGCCCTGGGCGGCCTCATGGGGCGCCTGATCGACCGCGCGGGAATCCACTTCCGCATGCTCAACCGCGGCAAGGGGCCGGCTGTGCGCGCTCCCCGCGCACAAGCGGACCGGGCCGCGTACGCGGCCGAGGCGCGCGCGGCCATGGATCGCCTCTCCGGGCTGTGGCTGCTGGAGGCCGAGGCGCTCGAGATCGTCACCGAGACGGCGCCCGGGCGCCCGCCCCGGGTGCTCGGCGTCCGTCTGGGTCCGGTCGACTGGTCGCGTGTGCTGCCCGGAGCGGCCCACTCCATGGGCGCGACCCGGAGCCCGGGAGGCGGCGAGGCGGGAGATCCGGTCCGGAGCGAACCCCGCGCTGCGGGCGATGACGCGCCTCGCCGCGCAATGCCGTCGCCGGGTGCGGCGACGCGGCGGCTGCGGGAGCCCGCCGAGCTGGAGGCGAGAGCGGTGATCCTGACCACGGGGACCTTCCTGGGCGGGAAGCTCTTCACCGGCATGGAGGATCGATCCGGGGGGCGCCGCGGGGAGCCGGCGGCGGAATCGCTCGCCGCCTGCCTGCTCCGCATGGGCCTGAGGATGGGGCGGCTGAAGACCGGGACGCCGCCGCGCCTGCGCCGGGACTCGATCGACTGGAACGGCCTCGTCCCCCAGCCGGGGGACGAGCCGCCGCCGCGCTTCTCCTTCTACGAGACCTCTCCGGTCCGTAATCGGGCGCTCTGCCACGCGACGCGCACCAACGAGAGGACCCACGGAGTCATCCGCGGCGCGTTGGACCGCTCGCCGCTCTTCGGCGGGCTGATCCGCGGCGTCGGGCCGCGCTACTGCCCGTCGATCGAGGACAAGGTCGTGCGCTTCCCCGAGAGGGAGAGTCATCAGGTCTTCCTCGAACCCGAAGGCCTCGACAGCGACGAGGTCTATCCCAACGGCGTCTCGACCTCGCTGCCCGAAGATGTACAAGTTAGATTCCTGCACACCCTGCGCGGTCTCGAGGAGGCGGTCGTCGTTCATCCCGGGTACGCCGTGGAGTATGACTTCCTGCACACTTCGCAGCTCGACGAGGCGCTGCGGGTGCGTCCTGTCGAGGGCCTCTTCGCCGCCGGGCAGATCAACGGAACCTCCGGCTACGAGGAAGCGGCGGCGCAGGGGTTGATCGCGGGCCTGCAGGCGAGCGCTCAGCTGGAGGGGATTGCGCCGCTGTGCTTGCGTCGCAGCGACGCCTACATCGGCGTGCTGATCGACGACCTGGTGACGAAGGTGCCGGAAGAGCCTTATCGCATGTTCACCTCGCAGTCGGAGTATCGCCTGCTCCTGCGCCAGGACAACGCCGACCGGCGGCTGAGTGCTCTCGGGCTGTCCTGGGGGCTCCTGTCGCCCGAGGAGCACCGTCGCGCGGCCGAACGCTGGGCGAGCACGGAAACGGAGAGGGGGCGGCTGCGGGCGACGCGACTGACGCGCGCGGCGCTGCGCCGCTGGCCGCCGGCATCGGGCCAGGCGCGAGCGGAGCAGCGCGGCGCGCCGCTGGCTGAAGGCGATGTGGGGCGCAGCTACGAGGAGCTGCTTCGCCGGCCCGCGGTCACGATGGACACGCTGGCCAAAGCGGGCTATCGCTCGCAGGTGAGCGCGTCGGAAGCGGCCACGCTGGAGGCCGACATCAAGTACGCCGGCTACATCGAGAGGCTCGCCAAGGAGATCGAAGAGAGGCGGGCGTTGGAAGAAGCGGTCATCCCGATCGAGCTCCTCGACGAACCCCCGCCTTCCCTCTCGCGAGAGGCCATGGATCGCCTGCGGCAGCACCGCCCGCGAACGCTCGGCCAGGCCGCGCGTCTCCCCGGCGTGGGCCCCTGCGACGTGTCGATTCTCACGATCGGGATCAGGAGAGCGGCGGCACTCGCCCTCTCCGGGCGGACGACCGGATGAAACATGGTCGGCGCAGCCGCCCGAAGCGCGGCGGAGAGATCAGGCGGCCAGGCCCGCGGCGCGGGGATCCGGACCGCGGGCGGGGACCGGCCGCCGGGATCGATCCCCCGGCGGAGACGGAATCTCTCAACGCATTGTGGGACAGTCAGTTGGTGCGTCTGTCGCATGCCTTTCGAGGGCACGGGATGGAGCTGGCCCCGAAGGCGCAGAGGCTGCTTCTCGAATACTGCCTTCACGTTGCGGATCACTCCCCCCGTTTGGGCCTCGTCTCGGCGCGGGACATCCCCAACCTGGTCCAGAAGCACGTCGCATCGAGCCTGGGCGTGCTGGCGCTGGAGCAGCCGGCAGTCGGGGATCACTGGGTCGATGTCGGCAGCGGGTCCGGCCTTCCCGGACTGATCGTCAAGGTCTGTCGGCCGGAAGCCTCGGTAACGCTCATCGATTCATCGCAGAAGAAGACAGTCTTCCTGCAGGAGGAGGCCCTCCGCTTGGGGATCGACGACCTCGACGTCATCTGCTCCAGAGTCGAGGAACCATTCGAGTCCCAGCGTCTTGGATCGAGTCCGACATTCGATGTCGTCCTCATGCGGGCAGTGGCGCCGCTCCCTGATTGCCTGCGTTGGGCGAGCCGGATCTCACGGAACGGAAGCCGATTGTTCGTCTTCAAAGGCCCTGGCTGGGCCGAGGATCTGGATCGGGCTTCAGGATCGCTGCTGAAGTTCGGATGGACCTTTAGTCGCTGCCTGCAGATCCCCTGGGCGCCGCCGAAGCTGCTGGCCTTCCTCCGTGTCCGGCCGGAAGAGAGGGCGAGCTAGCCAGGTTCCGGACTCCGCGACCCAATGGCTGCGATTGCAGTCGGCTCAAGGCAGCAGTCCGGTGGATCGAGCAGTGGAGCCTCCCCGGGCGCCCCTGTTTCACGTGAAACGACCCGCCACGAGACGCCGCCGAGGGAGTGAGGGTCGGCAGGGACTCGGGGGCCCCGCACCACACCGGGTCGGGCAGTCGGAGGGACGCGGGAGTGCGACGGACGGCGCGGCTCGAGAGCACCCCGGCCCTGATCGAAGTCCCGTTTCACGTGAAACAGGGCTCGCCGCGTCGGCGCTAGGCGCGTCGACGGTCGTCACCCTGATCGAAGTCCCGTTTCACGTGAAACAGGGCTCCCTCCGACAAGACCCCGGTCGTCCCGGTGCTTCTGCCCGCAACCGGAAGGCAGAAGTCAGATGAGGGGGGACCCCTGCAGGGCCGATCGCGGGCGCCACTCCAGCACCAACCCGGCGGTCTAGTGGACCTGAACCGAATCGCCACGGGCGATTGACAATTGCGCATTCCCGTTGTTAGATTCGCCGTTGCTCAACGGATCGCGAGGTCGTCCGCGCGCATTGGACGCAGCGACTGCCAAGAGAAAGGGATGTCGTTTGGTGGCGGCGTCTCTCACTCATCCAAGAAATGGCGTCAGGGCACGGGAGTCTCGGCACGAGATTGGCTCCTGCATGCCCGGCGCCTCGTTGAGCGACGCTCTGCACACGACGAACTCCGATTGCTCGCTGGGAGAGCGGTCATCGCTCAGCGCCAGGGCCGAAACGGTGGAATGAGCGTGGGACGGATCATCGCGATCGCCAATCAGAAGGGGGGCGTCGGAAAGACGACGACCTCCATCAATCTGGCCGCTTCTCTGGCGCGGCTGGGCTACAGGACTCTGATCGTGGATCTCGATCCGCAGGCGAACTCGACGTCAGGGCTCGGCCTCAGCGCGGAAGAGCCTGCGCTCAGCCTCTACGAGGTTCTGCTCGGCTCCGCGCAGGTGTGGGAAGCGATCGTGCCCACCCAGACCCAGGGCCTGGAGGTCCTGGTGTCGGCGCCGCGCCTCTTCGGGGCCGAGATCGAACTGGTTCCCGTCCAGGGGCGCGAGAAGGTCCTGCGCGGGCACCTGATGCCGCTCGCGCACCGATACAACTACATCCTGATCGATTGCCCCCCCTCTCTGGGCCTGCTGACGGTGAACGGGCTGACCGCGGCGCACTCCGTTCTGGTCCCCATGCAGTGCGAGTACTACGCGCTGGAAGGCCTGAGCCAGCTCCTGCAAGCGGTGCGGCTCGTCCAGGAGAGCCTGAATCCCTCTCTGCGCGTCGAGGGCGTCCTGCTCACCATGTACGATGGCCGACTCACGCTCTCTCAACAGGTGGCGGAGGAGGCCAAGCGGTTCTTCGGGGAGCGGATCTTCTCCACCGTCATCCCGCGCAATGTCCGTCTGGGCGAGGCGCCCAGTTTCGGCAAGCCGGCCGTCGTGTACGACCCGACCTGCGCCGGGGCCGTGAGCTACATGAACCTCGCGAAGGAAGTGGCGAACCATGGCAAGGAAGGCACTGGGCAAAGGCTTGAGAGCGCTCATCCCTGAAGCCGGGGATGAACGGCCGATCGGGGCAGTGGCGGTCGACCCGGGAGTCGTTCCGCGTAGTCCCTCCGCCCACCTGGGGCAGGGCCTCGGGGGCTCGGAGATCGAGGAGCTCCGCGAGGATCACGCGCTGCCGCGGATTCGATCGATTCCGGTAGGGGAGATCACTCCGAACAGGAACCAGCCGAGGTCGAGGATCAGGCCTGAAGACCTCGCGGAGTTGGCTGACAGCATCCGCGAGAACGGGCTCATCGAACCCGTGATCGTCCGCCCCTCGGGGGACCAGTTCGAGCTGGTGGCCGGTGAGCGGCGGTGGCGGGCATGCGTCCTGGCGGGATGGAAGGAGATTCCGGCGGTCGTCCGTAGCATGGGCACAGAGACGAGCCTGGAGATCGCCCTTGTCGAGAACATCCAAAGGTCCGACCTGAATCCGGTCGAGGAGGCTCGCGCATATCAGAGGCTCGCGACGGAGTTCGGAAGAACCCACGAGGAGATCGCCAGGAAGGTCGGCAAGGACCGCTCCACGGTCGCCAATCTGCTTCGCATCCTGAGACTCCCCGAGGCCGTCTTGGAGCGTGTTTCACGTGAAACACTCACGGTTGGTCACGCGAGGGCTCTCCTGAGTCTGGGCGAGGCGGAGCAGCTCGAGATGGCCAGGCAAGCCGAGCTGCACGCGTGGTCCGTCCGTGAGGTCGAGGAGAGGGTCGCCCGGGCCCTCGGGGGGGCCGATTCCGGGAAGAGGGGCCGTGCGGCCAGAAGAGGGTTGAAGAAGCCGGAACATATTATAAGACTTGAAGATGAGCTTTGTAGGCACTTCGGCGCAGAGACCAAGGTGAGGCTGCAGAGGCGCGGCGGAAGGCTCGAAATCCGCTTCCACGATGAAGAGGAACTGAGCCGTCTGCTCGACCTGCTGGGTGTGGTGGTTCGGTAGCGGGCCCCCTCGGGGGCAGCCCGCGGCGGGCTCACGGGAATGTCGTCACTTCGGAAGCTATGGACGGCCCTCGGATCGAGAGGGGGAACAATAGCCTATGACATTACTATAGCTTCAGTTGGAGGCACCAGGACCGTCCAGTTCCGCATTCGCAAGAATGTGGCGCTTACTGCCCTGGTGGGCCTGACCGCATTGCTGGTCGTGATCCTCGTCGGTGCAGTCACGGCGGGCAGGCAGATGCGGATGGCGGCGCGGGCGAGCGCGCTTCGCGCCGAGAATGCCGACTTCCGGCGCCAGCTGTCGCGCATGGCCGAGATGGAGGACCGGGTCCGCAGTCTCGAGGCGACGCGCAGGGCCCTGGTGCAGCTCATCGGCGCCGGCGACGAGAATGGAAGATACCTGGAACCGCCGGCGACCGCTGCGGGGTCCGTCTGGGCCGGAGCGACACATGCCGCTGCCGATCCCGACTCGGTCCTCTCGGAGGAGCAACTTGCGGGAATGCGGTCCATTCTGCGGCTGGCGCCGCTGCGCGGGCCGAAGACGCGGAGCTTCGGCAGGATCGGATCTACCGGCTATCTTCATACAGGAACGGACATTGCAGCTGATGTGGGCGCTGAGATCACTTCTCCCGGGGATGGTGTGGCCTCCTTCGTGGGGGGTGACGAGATCATGGGCCAGCTTCTCGTCATCAGTCACGAGAAGGGCATCGACACGATGTACGGCCACAATTCCAGGATCCTCGTGAAGGTGGGCGACGGCATCTCGGTCGGTCAGACCATCGCCCTCGTGGGCAACACGGGCCGGAGCACCGCCCCCCACCTCCACTTCGAGGTGCACTTGAACGGCAAGCCGATCGACCCGGAACTCGTTTATCCTGATTACTGGCAATGAGTTGTCAGAACCGACCGAACCCAGGGAAACCGCAGGGTTCGCGCGAGGCAGGCCCCCGGGAGCCGTCCCGGGACAGGGAGAGAGCGGAGGAGCGCGATGATGTTCAGGAAGTCGTCCCCCAAGGAAGAGTCCCTGCCGCGGATCGAGCGCCGGGAGCGAGTGGAGCAGTCCTTCCTTCAGGCTGGAGTTCGCGTCGAGGGTGAGATCCACTCGGAGGGGGACCTGCGCATCGACGGGCAGGTCAAGGGCAGCATCAAGGTCCTCGGCATGATGACGATCGGCCCGCGCGCCGCCCTGTCCGCCACGATCAACTGCGGCTCGGTCTCCATCCACGGATCGGTGGAGGGCCGAGTCGAGGCGGAAGAGCGGATCCACCTCGCACGCGGGGCACAGGTGCGCGCGGACCTCTTCTGCCAGTCCCTGGTCATCGACGAAGGCGTCTTCTTCCACGGGCGTTCCCACATGGGCGAGAGCCACTCCCAGAAGCAGGAGGAGCCGGCATTCCGCCAGGTTCTGCAGGCGCCCCCAAGGGTACAGCCGACTGCGGCGGCGGTCGCCGAGCAGGTGCGTGCGCCGCTGGACGCGCCGCGCAGGGGGCCCGCCGCGCCGCCCGTGATCGCCGCGCGCACGCTGGAGTCCCCGGGGAGGACGCCCGAGATGCAGCGCACCGCGGAGTCGGCGCGGCCGCTCGAGCCCGCGACGGCCCCCAGACAGCCGTACCCCGCTCATGCGCCCGGAAGACCAGGCCCCGCAAACCATTCGCCCACGAATCCGGGGGCATCGGCGATGCCCTCCGGCGCGGCCTCCGCCTCCTCGGCGACGACTCCCCTCGTACCGCCGGGCAAGGCGGCGCCAGGCCCAGGGGTCCGGGACTCGGGCGCGCAGCGGACGAGCAGCCAGAACTGACCGCAGGGAAGCCCCGCTCCTGCCGGCGAGTCCGACCCTCCGGGAGTTCGGCGGGGCCCCTGCCTCCAGGGGCCGATTGACGAGCGGTCCGCCCGTCGTCCAGATACCCGCGCATGATGCTCCGTGGCCCTGCCCCTTGCCTCGCAGCGGCACTGCGCACAACACCGTGGATAACTCTGTGGGATCTTCAACTGCTTGTCCCGATACTGTTTGCGACGCAGTTGAGGCCGGTCCGTGCCTGTTATCCACATCCCAGGGCGCGACCCTGCCCCCGGTGCGACCGATCCGTCCGGCCTTGCGACTCAAGCGGGCCGACATCCGTGCGCCGGATCTCGAGTCGCCTCCCGGTTGCCACCCCGGCTCCGAAGAGCGATCCACGACACCGACCGCCGCCCGACCTGGACCCGCGCTCGGTTGACATGGGCCAGCGAAGACACATAGACTCCGAAGGTTAGCCTATCCGCGCGAACGCTCGCCCCCGGGCGGGCGTCGCTGGCCTGGGGCGCGATGAGGGCGGGGTCCATGCGCGCGAGAGCAGCCTTTCTATTCTCGATGATGCTGGCCGGGTTCGCATACCTGCTCCTGGCCGGGGGGTGTTCCGAGGACAATCCGACGGTCGAGGCCGACCAGACCCCGCCTGCCGTCCGCATCGTCTCGCCGGTGTCCACCTCGGTCTACGGCGCCACGATCATCGACAGCGTGAGCGTGATCATCCGCGCCGACGATGACGTCGCCATCGAGCGCGTGGAGCTGTACGTCATTCTCCACTCGGAGACCTCGCCGCACAAGCTGGGCCAGGTGGCCGTGCCCGACAGCGGGGGCTACTACTCGTTCCAATGGAAGACGGTCAACGTCTCCAACGGCAGCACTGGCGAGATGTACGCCATCGCCTACGACCCGTCCGGGAACCGGACCGCCTCTGTCAAGGTGCCGATCCGGGTGATCAACTCGAAGGACATCGGTCCCCCGGTCGCCGACTTCGGCATCATCCCCGCCGAGGGCACGGTCGAGACGCTGTTCCGCTTCGACGCCTCGGCCACGTTCGACGCGCTCAACGCGCCGCTCGACATCCTCGTGCGCTGGGACTTCCAGGGCGACGGCATCTGGGACATCGACACGACCGATAATGTGAAAGCCTCGGACCAGGTCACCCACCTCTACGCCGTGCCGGACACCTACCGGGTCGTCATGGAGGCGTTCAACGACTACTTCAGTCTGGAAACGGGGATTCCCGGCCGCGCAGTCAAGCTGCTGGTCGTGAAGCCCGCTTCGGGCATTCCCGATCCTCAGCCGGAAGAGCCCTTCGTCGAGATCCCCGCCGGCATCTATCCCTTCGGCGCGCTGGCCTGTCCGACGGGGCCGTGCGGCACCGATGCCCGCGAGACGCTCGCCGACACGCTGCTCGTGCGCCTGTCCAATCCCTACTTCATCGGCAAGTACGAAGTGACGAACGCCCTGTACATCAACTTTCTCAACAGGGCCGTGGAGGCGGACACCGTCATCTCCTACGACGAGTCGACCTACGAGATCCGCGCGAAGCGCACGGGGCGCCGGCTGCTCACTCTTGAAGAGGGCATGACGCGGGTGAAGTACAGCTTCGTCGACGGCAGGTTCTGGGTGGAGGAGGCCTTCCGGGATCATCCGATCACGGGCGTGACCTGGTACGGCGCGGCGGAGTACGCCGCCTTCTACGGCCTCCGCCTGCCCACGGAGGTCGAGTGGGAGATCGCCGCGCGCGCGGGCGTCATCGCTCCCGGGATCCTCTATCCCTGGGATCCGCCGACGACGATCAGCGGCAGCTACGCGAACTACCGCAACTCCGGCGACCCGGCGGAGCAGACATCCGATCCGATCCAGACGATGCCGGCGGGGAGCTACGCGATCGCGGCCAGCCCGTTCGGGACCTTCGACCAGGCGGGCAACGCCGCCGAGTGGGTGAAGGACTGGTACTCTGCCGCCACCTACCAGGAGCTCTACAGCCGTTTTCTCACCTCCGGGAATCCGCCCCTGGATCCGCAGGGCCCGGAGCGCGAGGCGAGCACGGGCGAGAAGATCATTCGCGGGGGCAGCTTCAACAACTTCCCCTGGGACCTGCGGCTGACGGCGCGGCGGGCGAGCCTCCCCGGGGAGCAGGCGAACTGGGTCGGTTTCCGGACCGCCTATATCGCTTTCTAGAAGCCCTTGGAGACGGCCGGCCACAGCGAAGCGGGGCGGTCGCCCGGACCACCGGCGGCGAGGTCCCGGAACCGGGCGCTCATCGTCGCCGTCGCCATCGCCCTGACCGCGCTCGCCCTCGCCTGGTCGCTGACGCTCCCGCCCCGCGAGGCCATCCTCGACGACGGCGAGGTCGCGCTGCGCCATCCGGCCGTGGCGACGGGCCGGGGCATCGCCACGACCCCCTTCTACGGCCTCTTCCATCGTCCCCTCTGGCGCCCGTGGACGACCCTCACCTATCGGCTCGATTGGGCGGCCCGGGATGGTGTGTCCGGCGCCCCCGACGCGTCCGCCGGGCCCGACGCCCGGCCTGAGCCCGGCGGGCAACAAGCGCTGCGCGGGTGCATGGGGCGCGTCAACGCGCTCTGGGCGCTGTGCAGCGTGGCGCTCGCCTTCCTCTTCCTGCAGCGCGTGGGCGCCGGGGCTGCGGTCGCGGCCGCGCTGGCGGCGATCCTCCTGCTGCATCCCGTGAACGCGGAATCGACCCTCGCGCTGGCGGGCCGCGCCGACACACTGGCGGCGTGCGCGCTCCTCGGCGCGCTGATCGTCTACGCCCGTTGGCTGCGGCCCGCGGCTCCGGCGGCGCCCGATCGTCCCCGCCGCCTGCGGCCGGCCGCCGCCTGGACGGCGTTCGCCGGCCTCTTCTCCCTGGGGCTGCTGGCGAAGGAGACGGCGCTGCTCCTGCCAGTCTTCCTGCTCGGCTACGAGTGGACGCTCGCGCCGCGGCCCCGGGGGGGCGCCCCCGAGCCCGGCGACACATCGACAGGCAATCGCCGGTCTTCATTCCTCCCGGCCGTCGGGCTCACCGTCGCCATTGCCGCGATCTGGCTCCTCGTCCGCTCCGCCGCCATGAACAGCTGGCCCGAGGCCTTCACGCGCGATCCCGCCTTCGACTTCGTCCAGTCGCTCGGTTCGGGCAAGAGGCTGCGGCTCGCCCTCTACCTGCCGGCGCACTACCTCGGGCTGCTGCTCCTGCTCGTGCCCGTCGTGCCCGGCTACGGCTATCTTCTGGCGCGCCCCGAAAGCGCTCCTCCCGTGACGCTGGGCAATCCCGGCACCTTCGCCGTCGCGGCGCCGGGAGCTGCGGAGCTCCTTCTCGGCTCGGCGGTCCTGGCGGCGGGCGCGGCGCTCTTCCTGCTGCTGCGCCGGCGGGCGCCTCTGGCCGCCTTCGGCCTCTGGATGATGCTGACGAGCCTCGCGGTGGTGCTGCCCCTGTTCGCCCCGAACGGGCAGGTCGCCTCGACCCGCAACCTCTTCTTCCCGCTGCTCGGTCTGCTGCTCGCGCTCACGGCCGGCGGCCGCGCTCTCGCCGCACGGCGCAATCGCGCCGGCCGGAGGCGCGCGCTCACGGTCGTCCTCGCCCTGCTCCTGGCGCTTGCCGCGGGAGGGCTGGGCTTGCGCACGCGAGCGCTGGCGCGCCAGTGGGGCGATCAGGGGTCGCTGCTGGCGGCCTTCGCTTCCGCGGCCCCGCGGGCCCCCGAGGTCCCGCTGGCGCGAGCCACCGACGCCGTCGCCGCCGGCGACCTGGACCGGGCGGCGCGCCATCTCGAGGAGGCGATCGGGCTCTTCCCGCGCGCGCCGCGCGCCCTGCTGACGCTGGGGCTCATCCGCGCGCAGCAGGGAAACCAGAGCCTGGCCGCGCGGGTGCTGAGCGATGCGGCCCTGGTGGCGGACCGGATCGTGCCCCACAGCTCCGTCGCCTCCCGGGCGCATCTGGGCCTGGGCACGCTTCTGGCCACGCAGAAGCTGGACGCCCCGGCCCTGGAGGAGTTCCGCAAGGCCGTGCGCGCCGATTCGACCAATGTCGAGGCGCTGGCCCGGGTCGGGCTCCTCGAGGCGTTGAGCTACTCGACGGCGCGGGACGGCATCCGCCACCTGCGTCGCGCCCTCGAGCTCGACGACGGGCGGTTGGGTCCGGCAGCCGGGCGCCTGAAGACGATCCTCGATCGCGCAGTGCGCAACCTGGCGTTGGCGGAGGAAGGCCATGGAAGCTACGACACGGCGATGGGCGCGGCCGACAGCGTGCTTGCCGCCCCGCCCGGCGGCACCGGCGAGTAGCTCCGCGGCGGTGCCCCTCCGAGCGGTCCTGCGCGGCGGGCGCGCCGGAGCGACGGCGCCGGCCGGCCTCGCCGCACCGGCACGGCTGGCTTCGGTGACGACACCGAGACCTTCGCCTCCCGTCCCTGCCGGCACTTCGCCCGCCTCGCACGCGCGGCTGGCCATGTTGACGACGCCTGCCCCGCCCCTCCGCCTCGCCTCCGCGGCGGCCCTCGCGCTGCTCGCCTTCGCCACGGCGCCCCGCGCCCATGAAGCGGGCCGCGTCGTCGCCGTGCCGGACGTGCCCGTTCGTGAGCACGCCGCTCTCCAGTGCTCGCCGGGCTGGCCCGTCTGGCTGAAGGACTTCGGCACCAGCAGGCGAGGCGAGGGCACCGCCGATCTGGCCTACGCCGGGCGGGCGGCGAGCGGCGAGCGCTGCTTCTTCCTGACCGAGGCCGGCGGGTCGATCCTCTTCTGCCGCGTCGCGCAGCCGGGCGACTCGGGGGCCGTGAGCATCGCCCTCGAGCCGGTCGGCTTCGATGCCGGCTCTCTCGAGGCGCTCGCCGGCTACAGGAAGTGGAACCTGCAGGCGCTGGCGCTCGAACCCGAGCCGGGGCGGGCGGCGGCGGTGAGGTCGACGCTCGCCGACACGCTGGGCGGCGTGCTGGTCGTGGCCGGATCCGGCATGGAACGGGGCGACCCGACCGGCGTGCTGCGCGTGCGCTTCGAGCGGCCCGCCGCCGGAGCGGCCTGGCGCGTGGCGACGGAGGGCGAGTGGATCGCCGGGGCCGCCTTCTGGGAGCCCTTCGTGCTCCCGACCGGCAGCCTGACCGGCATCGGCCGCGCGCCGAACTTCACCTACCTGGGCCTCTCGCGGCTCCTCCCGCGCGGCGAGCTGAACGTGCTCGGGACGATGATCTTCGTCTACGATCACGAGCGCGAGCGGGTCGCCCAAGTCGTCACGCGCAAGATCGAGGTCAACTCCATCGGCGGCATGCACGCGCTGGCCGACGACTTCCTCGTGCTCGTCGATCGGGACCGCCTGGCGCTCGCTGTCCTGCGCTGGGACGCCGAAACGCCCGGGAGCGTCGTCGCCTGCGACCGCTTCCCGCTGGACCTGCCGGCGCCAGGTGGGTTCCGCTACGCCATCCCCGCCCTGGAGGGGGTGACGATCGACGAGCGGGGCGACATCTGGTGCGTGGTCGGGCCGGTGAGGCAGAGCTACCGCCCGCTGGAGGCGGCGGCACCGGAGACGCTGCGCGTCTACATGGAGGCGGAGATCCCGATCCTCTATCGTTTCCCCGGCGAGCGCGTCTGGCGGGAGACGGGGCTGGCGGACCTGTGGAGGGCGGAGGAGCGATGATCGGCGCCGGAGCGAGACGGCACGCAGCCGCGGGGCGCGAAGGGCCGCAGGCGCCGGAGGGCGCGAGCGGGCCCGCGCGGGAACGGCGGGTGGCGCGGCGGCGATCGCCGGCGCCGCGGCTGCGCTGTCTGGCGCTCGGCGGCGTGCTCGGCGGCGCGCTCGTCGCGGCGGCCGGTCCGGCGCGGGCGGTCTCGCCGCCCCCGCTGCTCTGCGCCGGCGGCATGGTGGTCAGCGAGAGCCCCGAGGCCTCCCGGGTCGGGGCCGAGATCCTCCTGCGCGGCGGCAACGCCGTCGACGCGGCCGTCGCCGTCCACTTCGCCCTGGCGGTCGCCTATCCGCAGGCGGGCAATCTCGGCGGCGGCGGCTTCATGCTCGTGCGCATGGCCGACGGCACCGCCGAGGCCATCGATTTCCGCGAGGTCGCTCCCGGCGCGGCCGCGCGCGACCTCTTCCTGCGCGCCGACGGGACGCCCGACCCGCAGCTCTCCACCGTCACGCACCTGGCCGCGGCGGTGCCGGGCTCGGTGGCCGGGATGGGGATGGCCCACGAGCGGCACGCCACCCGGACCTGGAGCGAGCTGCTCGCGCCGGCGCAGGAGCTGGCGGCGCGCGGCTTCGCGCTCGACGCCTATACGGCGGGGCACCTCGCGGCCCATCGGGCGCGGCTGGAGGCCCACCCGGCTTCGCGCCGCGTGCTCCTGAACGAGGGCCGGCTGTGGGCCGAGGGCGACACGCTGCGCCAGCCGGACCTGGCGGCGACGCTATCGCGGATCGCCCGCTTCGGGCCGCGGGAGTTCTACGAAGG
>VGIY01000011.1 GCA_016867695.1 Candidatus Eiseniibacteriota bacterium
CGGACTGACGGGGGACAGGCATGGGCGACGCGCTGCTGACGACGATCGCCGCCGGGCTCACGCTCTGCGTGCTCTCCTTCCTCTATCGCGAGAATCCCTTCTACCGCTTCGCCGAGCATCTGGCCGTCGGCGTGTCCGCGGGCTACTGGGTGGTCATCCTCTACAACCAGAGCTTCACCGCCAAGGTGGTCGAGCCCCTGCGCCAGGGCGATGCGCTGCCGCTGCTGCCCTGCCTGCTGGGCCTGCTCCTCTTCACCCGCTTCTCCCCCCGCGCCGGCTGGATCTCGCGCATCCCGATGGCCTACATCCTCGGCGTCGGCAGCGGCGCGGCGGTGCCGCTGATGCTGCAGACGCTGGTCGTGCAGCAGTTCCACGCGACGATGCGCCCGATCAGCTTCACCGCCGACGGCCTGACCAATCTGCTGATCCTGATCGGCGTCGTCTGCGGAATCGCCTACTTCTTCTTCAGCACGCGCCACTCGGGGGCGTTCGGCGTGGCCACGAAGGTCGGCATCTGGATCCTGATGATCGGCTTCGGCGCCACCTTCGGCTTCACCGTGATGGGCCGCGTCTCGCTGCTGCTCGGGCGGGTGAACTTCCTGATCGACTGGGTCCGGCTGATCTTCGGCGCGGGCGGGGCGTAGCGGCCGCGGGCGACTCGTCCCCCTACTCGTCTCCGAAGCGGGTGCCGACCGCGCGGGCCGCACGGACGATCTGCGACTCGGGATCGACCAGGCGCAGCTGGGCCACCGCCTCCGCCAGCGGGGCGGTGGTGATCTCCATCCCCTTCAGGGCGACCATCACCTGGCGCACGCCCTGCGCGGCGCAGTTGGCGGCGTGGACGCCGTAGCGCGTGGCCAGGATGCGGTCGAAGGGCGTCGGCGAACCGCCGCGCTGCAGGTGACCGAGCACCGTGCCGCGCACCTCGCGGTCGAGCCGCTTCTCGAGCTCCGCCGAGAGCCAGTAGCCGGCGCCGCCCAGGCGGACCGAGTCCGTCGAGTCCTCGACCACACGGGAGACGAAGCGCTCGCCCCCCTGCGCCCGGGCCCCCTCGGCGATGACGATGAGCGTGAAGGTGCGCCCGCGGAAGGCGCGCTCCTTGACCGCCTCGACGACGCTGTCGATCGTGAAGGGGATCTCGGGGATGAGGATCACGTCGCCCCCGCCGGCCAGGCCGGCTTGGAGGGCGATCCAGCCCGCGTAGCGGCCCATCACCTCGAGCACCTGCACGCGATGGTGCGAGGCGGCCGTCGTGTGCAGCTTGTCCAACGCTTCAGTGGCGGTGGTCAGGGCGGTGTCGAAGCCGAAGGTCAGGTCGGTCGCCGCCAGGTCGTTGTCGATCGTCTTGGGGATGCCGAGGATGGGCATGCCCTTGCCCGCCAGCTGATGGGCGATCGTTAGGCTGCCGTCGCCGCCGACGACGACCAGCAGATCGAGCCCGTAGGCGGCGAAGACGCGCATGGCGTCGTCCGAGCGGTCCTCGAAGCCCTTGACGCCGTCGGTGACCGCGGGCACGCGGAAGGGGTTGTCCTTGTTGGAGCTGCCGAGGATCGTCCCGCCCCGCGGCAGGATCCCCGAGACCCTGTCCGGCTCGAGACGCAGCGTGCGGTCGCGGATCAATCCCGAGAAGCCGTCGAGGAATCCGACCACGCTGATCCCGTGCCCGTAGGCCGCGGTCTTGACCAGCGCGCGCAGCACGGCGTTCAAGCCTGGGCAGTCGCCCCCGCCGGTGAGGACTCCGATGCGCTTCACCTTGGACACGCGCCCTCTCCCGCGCGGCCGGGCCGCGCCGCTCGATGCCCCTCCCCGCGCTGCCCGCCTCAGGGCAGCAGGATCAGCGTCCGCGACTCGCGCCAGGGACCGGCTGCCAGGCGGAGCTGATAGACCCCCGCATCCAGGCGGCGCCCCCGCTCGTCCCGCGCCGCCCACTCCAGGCGATGCTCTCCGGCGCCCAGCGCCGCCCCGCGGACCGGCCAGGCCACGCGCCGGCCGGCGATGTCGTGGATGGTCAGGTCGGCGCGCTCCGGCCGGGGCAGCACGAAGGTGAGCTGCATCTCGCCCGGGCAGGGATTGGGATGCAGCGTCCGGAACAGCGGAGAGCCACCGGCGGCGGTCGGCCCTTCGGGACGCACCTCGAGCGCGCCGAGGGACACCGGCGCGCCGTCGGCCCCCAGGCCGGTCAGCCGGTACTCGATCGGCCCGCGATGGGCCGGGGCGTCATCGACGAAGAGGAAGACCTCCTCGACCGCCTCGCCGACGGGGATCGGGCCAGCCGTGCGCCGCTCCAGACCGCCGTCTGGCCGCCGGCGATCGACGTGGAAGCCGGTCAGGCCCGCCGGGTCGAAGACCCGCCAGGCGATCTCGATCGTCGTCCCCCGCCAGACGCCGCTCAGGAAGTCGAGCAGGACTGGCGAGGGGCGCGTGCCGATCGTGAACCAGACCGGAGCGCTCACGCTCCGGGCCCACAGGGCGTCGTTGCCGGCGCCGGTCAGGCCGTCCTCGAGCAGCCCGACGCGCCAGACGCCCGAGAAGGGCTTGGCGGCGTACTCGTAGTAGATGCCCCGATCGTCGCCGTCGAAGGCGGGATGGCCGAGCTGGAATCCGTTGTTCGTCACCAGCCCCGTCGCCCCCGTGGTCAGGCGCGTGGCCATCACGCGCACGCGCCCCGCCGCGTCGATGTGGTCGTAGGCGACGACGTCGTCGCGGTTCTGCGCCAGCGTCGGGTTGCCGATGTTCTCGCCCCGAGGGAGCGACTGGAAGACGCGGAAGCACTGCCCGTCGGCCAGGCGCAGCTTGTTCACATCCCAGTACTGGTGGGTGTCGCCCTCCACCTCGGCGCGGTTGAGCGCGTCGTAGAGAATGAACTCGCCCGTGACCGTGTACTCCATGACGTCGGCGAAGACCACCGCGTCGTGCTCGCCGTCGCCCGAGTCGTTCTGCGTGGTCAGCTCGAAGACGGCGTTCTGGGCCGGGTCCTCGAGGTCGAAGCGGTAGATGCGGGCGTCCTCGAAGACGGTCGTCGCGGCCACCTGGCGGCCTTCGGGACTCATCGCCACGCTCCACCAGAGCCCGTCGGAGGTGATCTGCCTGCGGGCCGAGCCGTTCGACTGGGCCACGAAGATGTTGCCCCCCTGGTCGACCCAGGCGCAGACCCGTCCGTCGTCCGAGAAGCTCGGCCGCCCCCCGGCGCCGGCCGTGTTGCCGGAGATGTCTTCCAGCGCGTCGCTGCCGTTCCAGTCGGGAGGGGCGCGGAAGATGTGCCGAGAGGCGCCGCGGACCAGCGCCAGATAGTCGTCGCCGTCGTTGCCGGGGAGGTCGGGCAGGTCGGGCGTGCCCTCGCCACCGACGACGCCGACGGCGTCGAAGGCGGCGGCCACGGCGGCGATCTCCGCCGCTCCGGCGCCGTGGAGGTCCTCGGTCGACTGCAGGGCGCCGAGGCGCAGATCGATGAACTGGGAGTTGCGCTGCAGGTAGTGGGTCAGCGCCCGGTACCAGATCTGCGCCGACTCGTCGCGGCCGATCTCGTCGCAGACCATGACGAAGGCGCGGCTGAGGATCGTGTTGTTGATGTGCACGCCGCCGTAGTCCTGGTTGGCCGGCCAGTCGAAGTACTCGTCCATGTGCGTCGGGTAGTGGGGCGCGGGAGGGTCGTAGACGTTGGGCGCGTCCGGCTCGGCCATGTTGCGCAGGCAATCCCCGGGAATGCCGGGCGTGGTCACGTCCTCGCCGATCCACCAGTTGCCGCTGCCGCCCGACAGCTCGGCGGCGTACCACTCGGTCAGGGCGCCGAAGACGTCGGCCATGTGCTCGTTCAGCGCCCCGGGCTGGAATTCGTAGACCAGATTGGCCGTGTACTCGACGACCGCGTGGCCGAGCTCGTGACCGATGACGTCCAGGGCCCCGGCCAGGTCGCTGAAGATCACCCCGTCGCCGTTGCCGAAGGCGATCAGGTTGCCGTTCCAGAAGGCGTTGTTGTAGCGCGTGCCGACGTCCACGACGGCGGTGATCGTGCGGCCGGCGCCGTCGTAGCTGTTGCGGCCGAAGGTCTGCAGCAGGAAGTCGTACCAGAGCGCCGAGCCCCAGGCGGCGCTGACCGCGTTGGCGCGCTCGCTCCAGTCCTGCGGATCGGTCGATGTGACCTGGTAGAGGCGGGTCAGGTTCGTGTGATTGGCGCTCAGCGTCCAGACCGCCCCCCGCGGATCGTCGGGCATCCGGCTGGCGGCGGCGTTGAACATCGGCTTGCTCGCATCGATGAGGTAGTAGGTGCCGGAGGCCTCCCACAGGCCGAGCGCCCGGGCCACGCCCTGCAGGTCGAGGCCCTGGCCGGAGGCGGCTCCGGGGGCGACGAGACTGACGGCGTGCAGGAACGCGCCGTCGGCGGCGGCGACGAAGGCCTGCTGCCGGTAGTCCAGGCCGGCGCTCGCGGTCACCGCCCAGGCGAGCACGAGCCGGCCCTCCCAGGGGTAGAAGAGCAGCTCGACCTCCTCGACCTCGGCGGCCGCGCCGTCGCGCTCGCGCAGGGCCGCCAGCGCCGCCTCCGACGCCCGCGCCCGCGCGCACTCCGGCGTCGTGGAGAGCGGCTCCGCCGGCGTGGGCGCGTAGCAGCCGCTGAAGCCGATCACCCGCCCGGCGGGATCGCAGCGCACGATGGCATCCTGTCCCCAGACCGGCAGGCCCTCGTGGTGGCGCTGCAGGCGCACGGCGCAGCCGCCGTCGCGGCCCGCCTCCAGGCGGAAGACGCGCAGCTCCCGCTCCGGGTCGGCTAGTCCCAGGAGCGCCCGGTGCCGCGCCAGGAAGGCGCGCGCCGCCGCCTCCGGGTCGCCCCCGGCAGTTCCCGCGCCCAGGAGATCCGCCCCGGCGATGAGCCGCGGCGTGCCCGTCTCGGGGCGCCAGAAGAGCCGCAGGGGACGATCCGGCGTCTGCGCGGCCCGAAGCCCGATGAGATCCTCGATCGCCTCGGGCGAGGTGAGGTAGCCCGCCTCGACCTCCGCGGCGAGGCCGTGCCGATCGGCGACGCCCAGCAGGTCGAGCCTCGCGCGCACGCGGGAGAGGATCTCCTCGGGCGGCGGCGCCGCCGCGCGGTCGCCCCTCACGCTGCCCTCCGGCCGCTTCGCCGCCAGGGCCGGGGCCGACGGGGACTCCTCCAACCGCTCGGGGAGGGCCGACGGCCGGGGGGCGGGCGGATTCCAGGGCCACGGCGTCTCCGGCGCGGGGCTCAACGCCTCGCCCGGGCCGGCGATCCCGCCACGGCCGGCCGCCTCGCCCGCCGGCGCGGCGCCGGCGATGCCGCCGCCCGGGCCGCGCGCAGGAAGCAAGGGGAGAGACACGAGGAGGGCGAGCAGAATGGCCGGCCATGCGCGACGCATGCCACACCTCCTGTCTGCGGGCGCGCGTGCCGCGCGACGCCGCGCGAGAGGACCGCGAGCAACGGGACGGCGGCCACGCTAGCATGGACGCTGTGCCCCGTACAGCGCCGGTTGCGCGAGCCGCGAGGAGGGCTATCCTGGATCACGCGTCGCGCGCGGATCGGACCCGGCGCAACGGCCGCGCAACCCCAGGCGCATCGGGATCCGTCACGGGGAGGCAGGGATGATCGGGCGATCAACGCTCCGACGGGGGGCGCTCGCGGGGGCCGCGCTGGCGGCTCTGGCCTGCGCGGCGGGGATGCTTTCCGCGGCCGGGGACGACCGCGGCTGGCTCGGCATCTACACCGAACCGGTCGCCGAGCTGCCGGAGCTCGACGACGACGCGGGCGGAGAGGCCGCGCTGCGGGGCGCGCTGGTCGGCCTGCGGATCCACTCCATCTACCCCCGCTCCGCGGCCGAGGCGGGCGGGCTCCTCGCCGGCGACATCATCGTCGCCGTCGGCGGACGGCCGCTGCGCTGTCCGGCCGACAGCGCGCAGGCGGTGCTGCGCGGCGCGATCGCCGAGCGGCGCGCGGGCGCGCTCCTGCCGCTGAGGGTCGTGCGCGACGCCCGGCTGCTGCGACTCGCCCGGAACGACGAGGCGGCCGATCTCGCCGCCGAGCGTCGCTTCCTGCGCGACGCGCGAGCCGTCGTCGACAGCCTGGGGCCGGGCGACGAGCTGGCCCTGCGCGTCGAGGTGCGCAGGGCGGTCCTCGATCTGCCGGTCCTCCTCGGGCCGATGCCTTCCGCCCGCTGGCCGGCCCCGCGATCCAATCGGGAGATGGAGCCCTGGGCGGCGCTCCCCCCCTCCCGCCTCGCCCCCCTCGCGCAAGCGCTGGCGGACAGCTTCGGCCTCCGTGCCCAGACCGACGACCTGTTCGAGCGCCTGGCGCGCTGCCACGCCGGAGCCGATCCCTACCGGCTCGAGGCGATGATCTTCGGTCACCGCGATCCGTTCCGGCTCGAGAGCCTGGCGGGGTGGATCACCGCGGGGTTCGGCCCCGACCCGGCCGGCTGCCTGCGCCACGCCGCGCGGCTGCTCGGGCCGACCGCCTCGCCGCTGCAGCCGGCGCCCGCGCCGCCGCTCGCCTTCCCCGAGGGGCGCGACGCCTTCCTCGCCGCGATGTGGGCCCAGGTCGACTCGGCCTTCGCCGCCGCCGCGCGCTGCCGCGCGCGCGCCTTCGGCAGCTTCAGCCCGCAGGAGATGGCCTTCCTCGAAGCCCAGCGCTGGCGCTTGACCGAGGTCTTCGCCGAGAGGATCTACATCCACCTCGACCGCGATCGGGATCGCTTCGAGGGCAACGATCGCCTCATCGCCCTGGCCGCCAGGCTCGACTACCCGGCGCTGCTCGAGGCGGCGGCGCACCTGGCGCGGCTGGCCGATCCGCTCTGGGCCTCGGCGGTCGGCCTGGGCCTGCGCCGGGCCTTCGCCGACTCGCTCGACCGCGACGTCCTCGTCGAACGCCGGACGCCGCACGGCCGGATGATCATCGGCGGCACGACCGGCCGCTGGCATCGCGAGACGGACGCCGCCTTCGTGCTCGATCTGGGCGGCGACGACTTCTACTCGGGCAGCCATGGAGCCGGAGGCGTGTCGGCCGGCGTCCCGCTGTCGCTGGTGATCGATCTCGCCGGCGACGACGCCTACGAAGCGACGCACGCGGGCGCGCAGGGAGCCGGATGCCTCGGCGTGGGGGGGCTGCTCGATCTGGCCGGCGACGATCAGTACATCGGCGCGCAGTGGTGCCAGGGGGCGGGCTACTTCGGCGTCGGCTGGCTCGACGACCGCGCCGGCGACGACACCTATCGCGGGCACGCCTTCTGCCAAGGGGCCGGTCTCTTCGGCTTCGGTCTGCTCCTCGATCACGGCGGCCGCGACCGCTACGAGGCCGACGCCCACGCGCAGGGCGTCGGCCTGCCCAAGGGCATCGGCGCGCTGCTGGATCTCGGCGGCGACGACGAGTACTACGCCAAGGGCCGCTACCCGACCAGCTACGGCGACGCCGGGATCTTCGACGCCTGGTCGCAGGGGTGCGGCACCGGCTTCCGCACCATCGCCTCGGGCGGCCTGGGGCTGCTGCTCGACGGCGGCGGGGCGAACCGGTTCGAGGCGGGCAACTTCTCGCAGGGCGGAGGCTACTACTACGGCATGGGCATCCTCGAGGCGCGCGGCGACGAAGGGGACCTCTACATCGGCTCGCGCTACAATCAGGGATTCTCCGCCCACCAGGCCGTCGGCGTCTTCCTCGAGCATGGCGGCGACGACATCTACACGACCCGCCAGGGCGTCGCCCAGGGGCTCGCCTGGGACGAGTCGGTCACGCTCTTCGTCGACGCCGCGGGCGACGACCGCTATCAAGGGGGGGCATTCTTCTCCCTCGGCGCTGCGGCGCACAACAGCTGCTGCCTCTTTCTCGATCGCCGCGGGCGCGACGAGTATCGCTACGCTCCCGGCCCGGGCCGCGCGGGCGGCAACGACTATCACGGAGGGACGAGCCTGTCGCTCTTCGTCGACGAGGGCGGCGCCGGCGACATCCAGCCGGCCGAAGAAGCGCTCCGCGACGGCCTCCTGTACCGGCCGGAGCATGGCTTCGTCCTGGACATCCCCGGGACGATCGAGGAGTGGCTGTCGGCGCGCTGAGCCCTCCGGCGGCAGCCCCCCGGCCGGCGCGCCCCGGCGACTGCAGCTGCCGCGACGCCTCGCGGCGATGTCCGTCTCCCCGGCCCTGGCGCAGGCGCGGCCTTCCCGTCCGGCTCGCCGTGCATCCCGCCCTGCGCCGTGCAGGATGCAGTCTCCCCGCCTTCCAGGGAGACGCCGAGGTTGAGGGAGAGGTGTTCGCCGGCGGCAGGAAGCCGCGCCGATCAGACTCCGGGAGACCTAGTTATCCCGCGTGGCCCATCCGCGCCATGCCGCCCGGCAGCCGCTCGCGCACCGCGGCACTCCCCTTGCATGCCTCGCCGCAACGATCTCCGGCGAACCTCTGGGGGGAGGACATGGCTGTCTACAGCGGTCGCCCACGCGCCCGGGCCGATTCGGTTCTCGGCCGGCATGCCCTCTGGCCGCGCGGCCTGCCTCTGGGGCGGGCCCTGCTGGTCACCGGCGCCCTGCTGGTCTTCGCGGCGGGCGCCACCTGGCTCGTGCAGCGCGATCATCGGACCGAGAGCGAGATCCGCCTCGCCGCGCGCGGACAGGCGCTGGCCGAGACCGTCGCCCAGGCCGCCTGCGCCGAGACGACCTTCGCCGACGCCGGGCGCCTCGCGCGCATCCTCGCCTCGGCGGCGCGACAGGGGGGATTGGCCGCCGGAGCGATCCTCGACGAGACGGGCCTGGTTGTCGCCCACACCGATCCCTTGCGAGCCGGGAAAGCGTGGCTCGGGCCCGTGCCGGGCGACGCCGAGGGCGGCGCCGCCGCCCGGGCACGCGCCGAGCTCTTCGACGGCCGGCCGGGAACCGTCTGCCTGCGGCCCCTGCTCGATGCGCGCGGCGCGGCCGGGACGGTCGCCCTCCTGCTTCCCGAGCCGCCGCGCGCCTTCCCGGGCCGCGGGTGGCTGCGCACCTTCCTACCCGCCGGCCTGATGGTGCTCGCCTTCCTCGGCCTCATCCAGATGACGACCCGCTGGGCCCTGCGCCCCACGGCGGCCTTCCTGGAGCGCCTGGCCGGGACGCTGGATCCTCCGCAGGCGCCCGCCGGAGCGCTCGATCGGCCGCGGGCCCCCGCGGCGGCGCCGACCGCGAGCGGCGAGTTCTGCGACGAGCTGCGCGAGCGGGCCCTTCGCCGGGCGCGCGAGCTGCAGGCGGCGCAGGAGGAGTTGATCATCCGCAACCGCACGCTCGACTACGAGCGGCGGCGGACGGCGGCGGTCCTCGAGCAGCTCCCCGACGGACTGATCCTGACCGATGCGCTCGACCAGATCGTCCTGGTCAACCGCGCCGCCGGGGCGCTGCTCGGCCTGGCGCACGCGGGAAGCGCCTCGGATTCTCCGGAGCTGCCACCCCGACTCCGCGAGCTGCTCGCCGGAGTCGGGCGCGGCGGGCGCCTGATCCACGAGGCGCCTGCGGAGCAGGGGACGCGCCCGCTCCTGATCACGCACACGCCCCTCGCCGGACCGCAGGAGCGCTCGGCGGGCTCGCTCTACCTCCTGCGCGACGTGACCGCGCAGCGCGCCGCCCAGCAGGCGCAGGCGGAGTTCCTCTCCCAGATCTCGCACGAGCTGAAGTCGCCGCTGAACACGATCGTCGCCTACGTCGAGGCCCTCGCCGACGAGCAGCAGCTGCAGCCCGGGGAGCGCCAGGAGTTCTACAACACGCTCAGCTCCGAGGCGCAGCGCATGGCGCGGCTCATCTCGAACCTGCTGCAGCTCTCGCGCATCCAGTTGGGCAACCTCTCCGCGCGCTTCGCCTACGTGAAGACCGACACGCTCGTCCGCGGCCTGGCCGAGTCGGTCGCCGCCCAGGCGGCCGCCCGCCGCCAGCGCCTGGACGTGCAGGTGCCCGAGAACCTGCCCGCCCTCTACGGCGACAAGGACCTCGTCGGCGTGGCGATCACGAACCTGCTCGGCAACGCGATCAAGTACACGCCCGAGGGGGGCGAGATCGCCCTGCGGGCGTCGGCCGACGGCGGCGGCGTGACGGTCGAGGTGGCCGACAACGGCATCGGCATTCCCGCCGAGGACCTCGAACGGGTCTTCGAGCGCTTTGCGCGCTCCGAGCAGGAAGAGGTGCGGCGCCAGTCCGGGACGGGGCTCGGCCTCGCCCTGGTGCGGGAGATCGCCGAGCTGCACGCGGGCAGGGTGACGGTGGAGAGCGAGACGGGCCAGGGCAGCCGCTTCCGCCTCTGGCTTCCCGGCCGGGAGGCGGGCGAGCGGCTCGATCTGGGGGCCGCCGCCTAGGGCGGGGGACCCCCGAGGAAGGAAGGTCGACATGAGTGCGCGCATCCTGATCGTCGACGACGACATTGCCGTGACGCGCATTCTCAAGCGCACATTCGAGCTGGCCGGCTACGCGGCCGAGGCGGTCGGCGACGGCCGCCACGCCCTGACCGCGCTCGCCCGCCAACGCTTCGACGCCATGGTCTGCGACATCGAGATGCCGAACATGACCGGCCGCGAGCTGTGCCGCCGCCTGGCCAGCGAGGGCCCCTATCTGCCCCGCTGCGTCTTCATCGTCACCTCGCACACCGAGGACGAGGAGCGGGGCTGGATCGGCGAGTTCTCCAACATCGCCCTGATCGAGAAGCCAGTCGGCCCAAAGCAGCTCCTTCGCCGCGTGGCCCGCGGCCTCCTGGAGGGGGCGGACGGGGAGCCGGGCGCGCTGCGGGGCGCGGCGTGAGCGCCGAAGCCCGACAGGCCTTCGCCCGCCAGGCGAAGGAGGCCTTCTCGGGGCTGCTCCTCGCCGCGGCCGAGGCGCTGCGCGTCGAGGTGCGGCTGCTCGACCTCCGCGGCGAGGTGATCGCCGGCAGCGGGGCGACGGATCGCGGCGTCGCGGCTCCCCGCCTGCGCGCCCCGATCGAGCATCGGGGCGTGACGCTGGGCCAGCTCGAGGCGATCCCCGGATGCCCCGCTCACGAGCCGCTGTTGCGGGCCCTGGCGGAGCAGATCGCCGCCCGATTCGGCGGCGAGCAGGATCTCGACCGGATCGCCGACCGCCTCGGCCAGGCCTACGACGAGATCAACCTCCTCTACCGGTTCACGCGCATCCAGCAGCCCGATCGGAGCCTCGCCGAGAACACGGTCGATCTGCTGGCGGAGACGGCGGAGATGATCACGCCCCGGCTCCTCATCCTCGGCCGCGCGGACGGCCAGCCGCTGCAGTGGCACTGCCCGCTGGCCACCGACCGTCCCCAGGCGCTGCGCTGGCTCGTCCACGCGCCGGAGAACCTGGCCGCGGTGCAGGCGGAGTTCGCCCGCCGCGCGCTGCGCCCGGAGGGGCCGGGCGAGCGCTGCCCGGGCGCGCTGCTCACGCCGCACGGCATGATCGACTACCTGCTCGTCCCCGTCCGCACGCGGGCGGAGACGAGCGGCTTCGTCGGCCTCTTCCGGGCCGACCAGGAGGCGCCGCTGGAGACGGGCGAGGTGCGCCTGCTCGAGTGCCTGGCCAAGGAGCTCTCCCACGGGGCGACCTACCACCGCCTGCTCGAGGAGCTGAACGAGATGCTCTTCAGCACCGTGCGCGGGCTGGTGGCGGCGATCGACGCCAAGGACGAGTACACGCGCGGCCACTCGCAGCGCGTCTACCACATCTCGCTCCTGATCGCCGAGCGTCTGGGCCTGCCGGCCGAGGAGCTGCAGGCGGTGAGCTGGGCCGCGCTGCTCCACGACGTCGGCAAGATCGCCATCGACCGGGCGATCCTCAACAAGCCGGGGCGCCTGACCGACGACGAGTACAGGATGATCCAGACGCACCCGGCGCGGGGATGCCGCGTGCTCGAGCCGATCCCGCAGCTGCGCGGCATCCTCCCCGGCATCCGCCACCATCACGAGCGCTGGGACGGGCGGGGCTATCCCGACGGGCTGCAGGGAGAAGCCATTCCCCTCGTCGCCCGGATCATCGGCGTGGCCGATACCTACGACGCGATCGTCTCGACGCGCGCCTACCGGCAGGCGGGCACGCTCGATCACGCGCTGGCCGAGATCGAGCGGGGCCTGGGCACGCAGTTCGACCCGCGGATCGTGCCGGTCTTCCTCGAGCTGGCCGCCGAAGGGGCGCTCGCCGCCCTCACGCCCGAGGCCGAGGGGAACCAGGCCGCCGCCTGATCGCGAAGAACGGAGGATCCCGTGCAGGTCAGAACCAGCCGCCTCGGCGTGGCGACCTACCTGGCGCCGGACGGACCGCTGACCCGGGAGACGCTGGCCGCGCTCGAGGCGGGCGTGGCCGAGGCGCGCGCCAAGGGGGCGGTGGACCTGGTCGTCGACCTGCGGCGCGTGCCCTTCGCCGACAGCCGGGCGCTCGAGTACCTGCTCGACCTGTCGGCCGAGCTGCGCCGGAAGGACGGCTCCCTGCGCCTGGCCAATCCGGGCGAGATCTGCAGGGACATTCTCGCCGTCACCGGTCTCGATCAGAGCATCCCCGTCTTCGCCGACCTGGAGAGCGCGGGGGGGAGCTTCCTGTGATCCGCAAGGGGATCGCCAAGAAGGTCCGCCTGGGCGACCTGCTCGTCGAGCGCGGGCTGATCACGGCCGAGCAGCGCGACGAGGCGCTGCGGCGCCAGCAGGTCACCGGCCGCCGCCTGGGCGAGATCCTCGCCGAGGCGAGCCTGGTCACCGAGGAGCAGACGACGGCGCTGCTGGCCGAGCGCGCCGGGCTCCCCTTCGTGCGGCTGCGCCCGGGTCTGGTCGATCCGCGCATCGTCGGCGTCGTGCCCCAGGAGCGGGCCCGGCACTACCGGGTCCTGCCCCTCTTCCGACTGGGCGACGAGCTCGTCCTGGCCATCGAGGATCCCAACAAGGTCTTCGTCCTCGACATCCTGCGCAAGCTGACCGGCTGCGAGATCCGCCCGGTCGTCACGCTTCCCGAGGACATCCGGCGCATGACCGACGAGGCCTACGCCGGCGCGGAGAACCCGATCGCCGTCGCCGACTTCACCGCCGGGCTCGACGAAGCCGACCTCGAGCTCGTCGCCACGGAGACCGCCGGGCGGTTCGAGGACATCGCCGAGATGGCCGGCGAGAGCCCGGTCATCCACTTCGTAAACCAGGTCATCCTCAAGGCGATCAAGGAGCGCGCCAGCGACATCCACATCGAGCCCGAGCGCAAGTACTTCCGCATCCGCTTCCGCATCGACGGCATGCTCTACGAGGTCATGCGCCAGCGCATCGAGATGCACGCCCCGGTGATCTCGCGGATGAAGATCATGGCCAACCTCGACATCGCCGAGCGCCGCCTGCCCCAGGACGGCCGGATCCAGGTGCTCGCCCAGGGGCGCACGGTGGACCTGCGCTTCTCGTCGCTTCCCGGCGTGCTCGGCGAGAAGGTCGTGCTGCGCGTGCTCGACCGCGAGACGGGCGTGCTGTCGCTGGATCAGCTCGCCTTGCCGGCCGACACGCTCGCCTCGCTGCGCGGGCTGATCCGCTCGCCCCACGGACTGGTGCTCGTCACCGGGCCGACCGGCAGCGGCAAGACGACGACGCTCTACGGCGGGCTGCGCGAGCTCAACTCGCTGGAGCGCAACATCGTCACGATCGAGGACCCCGTCGAGTACCAGTTCGAGGTCATCTGCCAGAACCAGGTGCGCGAGGACATCGGGCTGACCTTCGCCCGCATGCTCAAGCACGTGCTGCGGCAGGACCCGGACATCATCATGGTCGGGGAGATCCGCGACGCCGAGACGGCCGGGATCGCCGTGCAGGCGGCGCTCACCGGACACCTGGTGCTCTCGACGATGCACACCAACGACGCGCCCAGCTCGATCACGCGCCTGATCGAGATGGGCATCGAGCCCTACCTGGCCTCCTCCGCGCTGATCGGCATCCTCAGCCAGCGCCTCCTGCGCACGGTCTGTCCCGACTGCGCGGCGGCCTACTTCGCCAGCCCCGCCGAGCGGGCCGCCCTCGGCGCGACCGAGGCGACGAGCCTGCAGCTGCGCCGCGGCCGCGGCTGCGAGCACTGCTTCGACTCCGGCTACCGCGGCCGGATGGGGGTCTACGAGCTGCTCCTCGTCGACCACGAGCTGCGCGGCATCCTGCTCGAGAACCCGAGCATCGAGAGGCTGCGCGACCTGCTGGCGCAGCGCAGCCACCGCGGCCTGCGCGCCGAGGGCCTGCAGCGCGTCCTCGAGGGCCGGACGACGCTCGAGGAGCTCTCCCGGGCGGTCGCCCTCGACTAGCCTGTGCTCCCGGGGTCGCCGGGAGCGCGGCGCCTGCGGGCCGGGCGCGGCGCCCTCCCGGATCCCGCTTCGGGCGCGACGGCGGCCTCCGGGTCCCGCCTCGGGCGCGCCGGCGGCCTTCGGGTCCCGCCTCGGGTGCGCCGGCGGCCTCCCGGGTCCCGCCTCGGGCGCGCCGGCGCCGGCGACACGGCTTCCACCCTCCGCCCCCACGCCCAGCCCCCGCCGCGCCCAGGGGGCGAGCGCTTCAGCAGCCCTTCCCGCCATCCGATATTCCCGATCGAGGATAGCGATGGCCGTCAACTTGGCACAACTGCCCCGGGCGCCCGGCGAGCCGGCTCCGATCGGCGCCGCGCGCGAGCGGGGCTCCCGCGGCCGGGAGGAGGGTCGCCCGCTGCGGCGCCTGGCCCGGGCGGAGCTCTTCGCCCCGCGGCGCGTCCCGCTCGCCGAACTGGTCGTCTTCACCCAGCAGCTCGTGCTCCTCCTGCGCGGGGGCAGCGGACTGGCCCCCTCGATCCGGGCGCTGGCCTCCCAGACGCGCCGCCCGCTCATGCGCGGCGTGCTCGAGCGGGTCACCGACCGACTCGAGTCGGGCCGCGGGCTCTCGGAGGCGATGGAACAGCATCCCGAGGCGTTCGACACGCTCTACGTCAGCATCGTCAAGGGGGGGGAGGCCAGCGGGCAGTTGGCGGCGAGCCTGGCCCAACTGGCCCGCATCCTCGAGACGAAGCGCCTGCTGCGCGAGCGGATCCGCGAGGCGCTCTCCTACCCGACGCTGCTGTTGACCGTCATGGCCGTGGTCGTCGTCTTCATGCTCGTCTACATGGTCCCCCGCTTCGGCGAGCTCTTCCGCGACATGGGCCCCGAACTGCCCTGGTCGACCCGCCTGATCCTGATCGCCGCCTCGGCATTGCGCTCAAGCTGGTGGCTGCTGCTTCCGATAGGGATTCTAGCGGGGGTCGGGGTCGCGCGCCTCTGGCGCCGGCCCGCCGTCCGGCACGCCTGGGACCGCGCCAAGGTGCGCCTCCCGATCGTGCGGACGGTGTTCGGGGAGGGCTACCTCTTCCAGCTCTTCTCGAGCCTCGGGCTCCTGCTGGGCAGCCGCGTGCCGCACCTGGAGGCGATCGGCATCGTCCGGCGGTCGATTCGACATGTCGAGTACGACCGCTTCTTCGACGAGCTGACCCGCCACGTGGAGGCGGGCCGCGGGGTGTCGCCGGCCTTCCAGGAGGCGGCCTTCCTGCCCGACACGGTGAAGTTGATGGTCGCCACCGGGGAATCGGCCGGCGCGCTCGACCGGACCATGCTGGACCTGAGCGAGCGCTACCGGGAGAGCCTGGAGAGCCACATCCGGCGCCTGAGCTCGCTGATGGAACCGGTGCTGTTGGTGGTCATGGGGCTGATGGTCGGGTTCCTGGCGGTCTCGTTCATCCTGCCCCTGTTCAAGTTGTCGCGCATGGTGCACTGACCCGCGGGGGGCGTGCGCAGGAGCGGGCCGGGGGGCCCGCGGCACGGGCAGCAAAGAAGAGGAGTGGAACAACATGAAGGGTCTTATGGGCAACCGGTCGGGGTTCACCCTGGTCGAACTCCTGATTGTCGTCATCATCCTGGGCGTGCTGGCGGCCGTGGCGATCCCGCAGTTCACCAGCAACACCGAGGACGCCAAGATCGCGGCGCTGGACACGAGCCTGGCCGAGATGCGCAACGCCGTCGAGCTCTACTACCACCAGCACAACGCCGTCTACCCGGGCGCCAAGAAGCACACCGACGGCAGCAACGTCGCCTCGGCGACGGAGGCGGCGGCGGCGTTCGTGGCCCAGATGACGCTCTACAGCGCCGCCGACGGGACGACCTCGAACACCAAGACGACGACCCACAAGTACGGGCCCTACCTGAAGAAGGGCCTGCCGGCGAACCCCTTCACCAGCGGCCAGAGCGACCTGCTCTGCGACATCGCCACGGCCGACATCTCCGTGGCCGCCTCGAGCGGGACGGAGGCCTGGAAGTTCTACGTCAAGACGGGCCGCCTGATCGCCAACGACGGCGGTCACGACACGCACTGATGCCGGCATCGCGCGCCCGCTCCGCGGGCGTGACGCTCGTCGAGCTGCTCGTGGCCCTGGCGGTGATCGCGGTGCTCTCCGGCGCCGCGGTCTCGCTGCTCGCCGGCGGCCAGGCGCGGTCTGCGGCCGAGGAGGCCGCCCGTCGTCTGGCCGCCGACGTGGCCTTCGCCCAGACGGACGCCCTGGCCCGGAGGTCCGCGCGCACGCTGGTCTTCGACGAGCGCCGGGAGAGCTACACGCTTGAGCAGCAAGGCACGCCACTCGTCCACCCGGTCTCCCGGCAGCCCTTCGTCGTGGAGCTGGCCTCCGCGGCGCGCGCGGCGCGGGTCGACCTGTCGCGTCCCGACTTCGGCGGCGACACCTGTCTCGTCTTCGACGCCGAGGGCGTGCCCGCCTCCGGAGGAAGCGTCTGGCTGGCGGCCGGCGCGCACCGCTTCGCCGTCACGGTCGCGGAGGTCACCGGCCGGGTGGCCGTCGTCGAGGCCCTGTCCCCCGACGCCTCCCCGGACGAAGAGGCGCAGGAGCCCGGCGACGAGGATCCCGGCGGCGGGCCGGGCGCGGGCGGGCCCGGCGCGGGCGGGCCCGGCGCGGGCGGGCCCGGCTCGTAGCTCCAGGGGGCCGGGCGGCGTGCCGGGCCGTCGCGCGATCGCCTCCCGCGTCCGCGGGCAGCTCGGCTTCACGCTGATCGAGATCCTCCTGGCGGGGGCCATCTCGGCGCTCCTGCTCACGGCCGCGGCGGGCCTGTTCGGCAACCTGCTCGAGCTCTCCCGGGGCGTGAGCGCGGGCGACGAGATCGGCCGCGACATCGAGCGGGCGGTCGCCCTCCTGCGGCGCGACATCGCCCAGGCCCGCGGGGCGATCGCCGCCGGCGCCGACTCGCTCGCGCTGCGCGGCGACGGCGGAGCGAGCGTCCGCTACGCGCGGCGCGGCGCGGCCGCCGACACGCTCGTGCGCGCTGCCGGCGGCGGCGCGCACCCCGTCGCCGGCGGCGTCGTCCTGCTCGACTTCGCGCTGCACATCGTCGAGCGCCCCTACACCGAGGAGAAGATCGCCCCCGCGCTGATCGAGCGGGAAGCGCTCGCCTTCGAGCCGGGGGACTGGGACGCCTGGATCGGTCAGACCGACTGCACATACGAGTCGCGCGGCGAGCGCCGGATCAAGGACCGCGAGTGGGTCGCGGAGGAATTCTGGGGCCAGGGGGCCTTCGCCGCCCTGACGCGCGCGGCGGTCCGCGTGCGCGCCAAGGACAAGCTCCCGACCGAGGTCGACATCCTCGTCGAGGTCTATCGGGCCGCCGACCAGGCGCCGCGCCACCCCGCTCAGCTCGTCGCCCAGGGGCGGATCGCCTCGGCGAGCATGACCGAGGAGTACCAGTGGCAGGAAGTCCCGCTCACGACGGTCGATCCGGCGCCGATCGAGGCGGGGGGCCGCTACTGGCTGGTCTGCCGGCCGGCGTCGGCGGGCGGGGGCACCTACGCCGGGCATCTCGAGTACGAGCGGATCAAGGACTGCGACTCGGGCGAGTGGCCGGGAACGGACATGACCTACCGGCAGAGCAACGACGCGGGCGCGAGCTGGTCGGAGGCCACCCACCGCCGGGAGGCCTTCTTCCGCCTCTACGGGCTCTCGCAGGAGACCCTGTTGACTGAGGTAAGCGCGACGAAGGCCGATACCTTGGGTGTGGCCTATCGCCTGGCGCTGCAGCGAGGGGAGGTGTCGGCGCACCGTGGGGGTTTCATCGCATTCCACAACCCGTAGCCGCGCGCGCGGGCAGCGGGGAAGCGTACTGCTGGCCGTGCTGCTCGTCACGCTGCTGGCGACGACGCTGGTCACGGGTGCGGCCTACGAGACGGGTTCGCGCCTGGCCCGCGGCGCCGCGCTGCGCGACGGGACTCTGGCGCTCGCCGCGGCCCAGGCGGGCATCGAGACCGCCGCGCGGATGGCCGCGGCGGACGGCGCCTGGCGCGCGACGCTCGGCGACGGCCTCTGGATCGACGGCCTGCCCATCGACGAGGCGCTGGTCTCGGTTCTCGCCGCCGACCCGGAGGACGGCCAGATCGCCGTGATTGGAGCGCTCAAGTCCTCATCGGCCGATCCGGTGCGCTTCACGGCGACGGCGCTGGCGCGGGGCGTCTCGCGCTCTCTGGAGTCGACCTGCCTGCCGATCCCCCACCCGGCCCTGCGCTGCGTCGGCTTCAGCGCCACGACGATCGCCCTGCAGGGCGTGGCGATCGAGGGGCGCCTGCGCGCCGGAGGCGATGTCACCCACGCGGGGGGCGCCACGCTCCACGGCGACATCACGACGGTGACGGGGGCGAGCGTGGCCGCCGAGCTCGACGACTACGACACCGACGTGCACTACGCTCCCGCCGCGCTCGCGCTGCCCGCGGTCGATTTCGCCTGGTTCCAGGCGGCCGGCAAGCGGATCACGGTGCCGATCACGCGGACGATCGCCAACGCCGTGATCACCCCGACGAGGAACCCCTACGGGCCGGTCTCGCCCAACGGCATCTACTGGATCGACGCGGGCAACGCGACGGTCTACTTCTACAACAGCGCCATCGAGGCCTGCATCGCCATCCGCAACGCCGGCGAGGTCATCGTCGGCGACTGGTTCGGCAACCCGACCTACTACTACCATCGCTCCCCCGACCCCGACCGCCTGCCCGCGCTGCTGGTCGAGGGAGACCTGACGATGCGCATCGAGGCGGGCGGCAACCTCGGCGGCGCGGGGGGCCTGGTCCCGTCGATCACGAGCGACCTCGAGGGGGTCTTCCTCTGCACGGGGACCTTCCGGGGCCCTCAGCTCGGCGCGGCCTCGCCGATCAGCTGCCGGGGATCGTTCCTGGCCCAGGCGGCGCACTTCAGCGGTCCCGGCACGCTCCTGCGCCACCGCCCCGAACTCGACCTCCGCCCGCTGGCGGAGCTGACCGTGCCGGGCCTGCGCCCCCTCCCCGGCACGACCCGGGAGCCCTGATGGCCCGCCCGCGCACACAGGGCGGGACGACCGCCGGCGCGACTTGCGGCTCTCGCGGGTCCCGGGGCGCGACCGCCGGCGCGGCCCGCGCTCTGCGCGCCGCGCGACGCGGCGCAGGGGCGCAACGCGGCGTGACGCTGATCGAGACGGCCGTGGCGACGCTCGTCACCGCCCTCCTCGCCGGAGCTCTGGCCGGCGCGGCCGAGGTC
>VGIY01000012.1 GCA_016867695.1 Candidatus Eiseniibacteriota bacterium
GACGGCGACCAGGCTCTCGCGCTTGGCCAGCCCCACGCGCTCGCAGAAGTCGCGGATCGACTCGGGCGTGTAGCCCCGGCGGCGCATGCCGCAGAGCGTCGGCAGGCGGGGGTCGTCCCAGCCGGCGACGACGCCCTCCTCGACCATGCGGCGCAGGAAGCGCTTGCTGAGCACCGTGTGGCTGAGATTGAGGCGGGCGAACTCGATCTGCCGCGGCCGGTGGACGCCGAGCTGCTCCAGGAACCAGTCGTAGAGCGGGCGGTGGTCCTCGTAGGCCAGATCGCAGAGCGAGTGGGTGATGCCTTCGATCGAGTCGCTCTGGCCGTGGGCCCAGTCGTACATCGGGTAGATGCACCAGCGGTCGCCGGTGCGATGGTGCGTGGCACGCAGGATGCGGTACATGACCGGGTCGCGGAGGTTCAGGTTGGGCGAGGCCATGTCGATCCTGGCCCGCAGCGTGCGCGCCCCGTCAGGGCACTCGCCGGCGCGCATGCGGCGGAAGAGGTCCAGGTTCTCCTCGACCGAACGGTTCCGGTGGGGGCTCTCCCGACCGGGCCGCGTCAGCGTGCCGCGGTAGTCGCGGATCTCCTCGGCGCTCAGGTCGCAGACGTAGGCCTGTTCCTGGCGGATGAGCTGCTCGGCCCACTGGTAGAGCTGCTCGAAGTAGTCGGAGGCGAAGTACTCGCGGTCGCCCCAGTCGTGGCCCAGCCAACGGATGTCGTCGCGGATGGCCTCGACGTAGGCCGTTTCCTCCTTGGCCGGGTTGGTGTCGTCGAAGCGCAGGTTGCAGGGGCCGCCGAACTCGGCGGCGACGCCGAAGTCGACCTGGATCGCCTTGGCGTGGCCGATGTGCAGGTGCCCGTTGGGCTCGGGCGGGAAGCGCGTGTGCACGCGGCCGCCGAAACGGCCGCTCAGGTTGTCCTCGACGATCGCCGCGCGGATGAAGTCGGGAGGCGCCGGCTCCCCTCCCGGAGCCGGGGCGCCCGGCGGCGTCGGCTCGGGCGGCGGCGGCGTCTTCTCCCGGGGCTCGCGTGACGGAGCCGGTCTCCCGGCGGGGGCGGGCGAGGGGTCGCCGCTTCCCCTCGGCGCGGGCGAATCGGGTTGCCGCGGATCGGGGTTCGCCATCGGAGTGGACCCTCCTGTGCGCTCGTGCGCATCGCACTCGGGACTGATAGGCGAAGCGCGGGTCCTTTTCAATCGGCAACTTGTTGCCGGCCGTCGCCGCGCCTCACTCGCGCGGGCCGAAGCGGCGGGCGTACTCCTCCTCGAGCGCCTGGAGCTGCTTGCCGGACAGCCCGCCCAGGGCGGCGATGGCGCGGCGCAGGCGCATCCGCGCGATGTCGGGTCCGAGGATCTCCAGCGAGTCGAAGAGCGGCGTCCAGGCCTCCCGCCCGCTCAGGACGATGAAGAGCGGCTGCAGCAGTTGGCGCAGCTTCAGCTCCAGCGCCTCGGCCGTCTCGCGCAGGAGCGCGTCGAGGCGCGGAGCGGTGAACTCGGACAGCGCCCCGAGGCGCCAGAGAACCATCTGCAGGATGCCGCGCAGCTCCTCGTCGGTCCTGCCCGGGATGCGCAGGAGGGTCGGATCGAGGGGCACCGCGTCGGCGAAGAAGGGGGCGGTGAGGTAGCCCCAGTCGGAAAGCGTTTCCAGCCGCGGCTGGACTAGCGGCACGATCCTGACCAGCCTCTCGCGGCCGAGGCCCCACTCGGCGAGCCGCTCGAGGAGCGCCTCGGCGGAGAGGTCCTCGCGGATGTAGCGCCCGTTCAGCCACTTGAGCTTGTCGAGGTCGAAGATCGGCCCGCCGAGCGAGATCCTCTCCAGCTCGAGATGAGCGACCATGTCGGCGACGCTGAACTTCTCTTCACCGTCGGGCATCAGCCAGCCCATCATCCCGAGGAAGTTGAGCAGCGCCTCGGGAAGGAAGCCCGCCCGACGGTAGTAGCCGATCGAGGTCGGGTTCTTGCGCTTGGAGAGCTTGGTGCGGTTCTTGTCGTTGTTGCGCAGCAGCGGCAGGTGGCAGAAGACGGGCAGGTCCCAGCCGAGGTGCTCGTAGAGCTTGACGTGCTTCGGAACCGAGTTGATCCACTCCTCGCCGCGGATGACGTGGGTGACGCCCATCAGATGGTCGTCGGTGACGACGGCCAGGTGATAGGTCGGGAAACCGTCGGACTTGAGGAGGACCTGGTCGTCGACCGAGGCCCAGTCCTTGCGGATCTCGCCGCGCAGCAGGTCGCGGAAGCCGCAGTCGCCCTCGAGCGGGATCTTCATCCGCACGACGTGCGTCTCGCCCGCCGCGGCGCGCCGCTCCGCCTCGGCGACGGGCATGTCACGGCAGGCTCGATCGTAGCCCGACTCCGCGCCCTGGCGCCGGCGCATCGCCTCCAGGCGCTCCCGCGTGCAGAAGCAGCGGTAAGCGTGCCCCCCGGCGAGCAGGCGCTCCACCTGCTCGCGGTAGACGGCCAGCCTCTCGCTCTGCCGGTAGGGAGCGTGGGGGCCGCCGATGTCGGGGCCCTCGTCCCACTGGATTCCGAGCCAGCGCAGCGACTCCAGGATCGCCAGCTCGGAGGCCTGGGTCGAACGGGCCTGATCGGTGTCCTCGATGCGCAGGATGAAACGGCCGCCGCGCCCCTTGGCGAAGGCGTAGTTGAAGAGCGCCTGGTAGGCGGTGCCGACGTGAGGGTCGCCCGTGGGGGAGGGGGCGATGCGCGTGCGCACGATGGTGGAACTCATCGGGACCTCGTGACGGTGATCGGGGAGACGCGACGCCGCCGGCCTGGCCCGTGCCGCGCCGCGAGGCCGCGCGCTCTGCCGGGCCCCGTGGCCGCGGCCGCGGCCGAACGAGCCTGGATGGTCGACACTGGCGCCCGCGGAGTCAAGCCCGGCGCCGGCATTGGGCATGCCGCGCCGCGGGGCGGTCCGTTTTCCCGGGATCTAGCGCCGCGCAGCGCCTATCCTGTCCACGGCGCGAGGTCCCGGGCCGGCGGCGGCCGGGCGCCCCGCCCCTCGCGAGCGCGAGGAGCCCCCGGTCCCGCCGCCGCTCCCGGGAGATCGCCGATCTCCACGCCGCCAGGAGGTCCCCGATGACGAATCGCCCACGCGCCTCGCGCGGCCGCCCCGCCCCCGCCCTGACGCCCGGGGGCGGGACTCGTCCGGCCGCGATCCCGCGCGGCCTGGCCGTCGCCGGCGCGCTTCTCGCCCTGTGCTTGCCCGGGATCTCGGCCGCGCCGGAAGCCGTCCAGGGAGCTTCCCCGCCCCCGGGGATGGTCTGGATCCCGGCGGGCCCGGTGCGCATGGGGCAGGAGGGCGTCACCGTTCCCGAGCACGACGTCCAGGTCGAGGGCTTCCACATCGACATCCACGAGGTCAGCAACGCCCGGTACGCGGAGTTCATCGCCGCGGGCGGGTACTCCACCGAGACCTGGTGGCACCCGGTCGGGTGGGCCTGGAAGGTGGAGCAGGGAGTCACGCAGCCCGAAGGCTGGGACAGCGAGGCCCGCCACGGCGGCGGCGTGCCGGGCCACGAGGCCTTTCCCGTCAACGGCGTCTCCTGGTGGGAGGCCGATGCCTACTGCCGCTGGGCGGGCAGGCGGCTGCCGACCGAGGTCGAGTGGGAGAAGGCCGCCAAGGGGGGGTGCGAGACGCACGGGGACCTGGGCGGGTGCGACGACGCCGACACGCCGACCTACCCCTGGGGCGAGGGGTGCGGCGGGCAGCGGGCGAACTACTACCTAAGCGGAGATCCCTACGAGAGGAACGGCTGGACGACGCCCACCGGCTACTACGACGGCAGCGACCGCGACGGCTTCCAGACGATCGACAGCCCGGGCCCGTACGGGCTCTACGACACTTCCGGCAATGTCCGCGAGTGGTGCAGCACGCGGCTGGTCCCCTATCCCTACGATCCGGGCGACGGGCGCGAGGACCCGCCGGCGACCGCCGACGAGTGCTGCCGCGTGCTGCGCGGCGGTTCCTGGGGCCAGAACGAGTTCGGCCTGCGCTGCGCCAGCCGCAGCGAGCATGTCCCCAGCCACCGCACCGGCCACATCGGGTTTCGCTGCGTGAAGAGCGAGTAGAGGCGCCCCCCGGCGCGGCGGGACGGGGCGCGGAGAGAGGAAGCGCCCATCGCGTAGCGGGAGCGGGTACGGAAAGGGGGAGCGGCGCGTGCGCCGTCGCTCCCCCTTCCGCTGCCCGCGCGCGTCGCGCGCCGCTAGACAGAATGGAACGACCGGCTCGCGATTCGTAGAGTCGAGCCGTCCTGAAAGGGGGCGGTCGACGAGGGTGGCGGACGAGCCGCCACCGCGAACCGCGGGTTAGCACCTTGCGGCGCCAGAGCCGCATACGAAAGGAGCCGGTCGTGCCGTCAGATACTACCACCTATGTGGGGCTGGATGTCCACAAGCGGATGATCGCGGTGTCGTTGGTCGTGGCGGGTACGGGCGAGGTTCGGGAGTGGCAGGAGACGAACGATGCGACGGTGGCGCGCCGGTTGGCGCGGCGTCTTCAGCGAGAGGCGGGCGGGCCGGTGTCGTGCTGTTACGAGGCGGGTCCGACGGGGTACGTGCTGCAGCGGAGGCTTCGGTCTGAAGGCGTGATGTGTACGGTGGTGGCTCCCTCCCTGATTCCGGTCCGTCCGGGCTCGCGGATCAAGACGGACCGGCGGGACGCCCGGAAGCTGGGCGAGCTGCTGGGGGCGGGGCTCCTGACAGCGGTCCATCCTCCGAGCGAGGAGCAGGAGGCATTGCGGGATCTGTGTCGCTGCCGGGTGGACGTGGTGGAGGACTTGCTGCGGGCTCGGCACCGGATGAGCAAGTTCCTGCTTCGGCGGCACTGCGTCTGCAAGGAGAGCGGGAACAACTGGGGCACCCGGCACATGAACTGGCTGCGGCGACTGCGGTTCGAGGATGCGGCCAGTCAGGTGACGTTCGACAGCTATCTGTTGTCCATCGATCAGCTGGGCGAGCGGTTGTTGCAGCTGGAGCTGCAGCTCGCGGAGTTCGGCGCCCAGGAGCCCTACCGGGAGCCGGTAGGCTGGCTGCGGTGCTTCCGAGGGATCGACACGGTGACGGCGGTCAGCCTGGTGGCGGAGCTGCACGACTTCCGGCGGTTCGGTTCCGCACGGGCGCTGATGAGCTACCTCGGCCTGGTCCCGGGCGAGAACTCCAGTGGCGAGCGGGAACGCCGAGGTTCGATCACCAAGGCGGGCAACGGCCACGCCAGGCGCCTGCTGGTCGAGGCCGCCTGGCATCAGCGGCACCGTCCCGCGATCAGTCAGCCGCTTCGCAAGCGTCGTGCCGGACAGCCCGCCTGGGTGCTGGCGATCGCGGACCGGGCGCAAGAGCGTCTCTGGCGCCGATGGACCCGCATGACGTTCCGAGGCAAACCCACGCAGAAGGTGGTCGTGGCCATGGCGCGCGAGATGGTCGGGTATCTCTGGGCAGTCCTGCAAGGTCCCCCGATCGCGGACACCCCGATCATCGACACGAAGCCATGAGGCGAGGAGGCCCCAACAATCTGGCGGGAACGATGTGAGGATGGACGGAGAAGGCCGGCACGATCTGGAGAAAGCGCGGGTGCGGTATGCAATAGAGACCGCGAGGTCTCGAACTCGCGACGCTAGAGAGCGCACTCTCCCGACGGATCACAGTCATGCGGCTCTGGCCGGGACGCCGGCACAACCCGCGAATATCAGCGTGACTCGTCGTCGAAGCGCCCTGCCTTCTCCGTTCGCCTCAATCCGACCAGCCAGAAAGGCGGAGGCCGCCCCCCACCCAGGGAAGCGGCCTCCGTGACCCCTTGACAGGGTCGTTCCATATCAGCGCTGCAGCACCAGCTTCTGCGTGGCGTCGAAGCCGGGAGCCTGCAGGCGGCAGTAGTAGATTCCCGAGGCGGCGGCCTGCCCGGTGCCGTTTCGCCCGTCCCAGGCCAGGGTGTGGACGCCGGCGTCGAACTCCCGGTCCGCGATCGTGCGCACCAGTCGGCCGCCGACGTCGAAGAGGCTCAACCGCACGGCGACCCGCGCCGGCACCTGGAAGGCGATCTCGGTCGGCCCGGTGAGGGGATTGGCGCGGCTGCCGAAGAAGGCGAACCGCGGCGCCGCCTCGCCGGCGGCCGGAACCGCCGAGGCGTCGACGATCGCCCGGATGACGAAGTCGTCCACGGCGGCCTCGACCAGCGAGGCGCCCTCGTCGCTGGCCAGGAAGCGGAACTGCACCTGGCCGAGATCGCCGCCGAAGAGGGCCAGCAGGTCGGCCTCGCGGGCCACCCAGCGGTTCTGGTCGCTCTCGGTGCGCTCGACGTCCACCCAGCCGCCGCCATTGTTGCGCACCTGGACGACCCAGATCTGCTCGTGGGGGTCGTAGCCCCTGTTGTTCGAGTACCAGCGCCAGTAGCGGACGGCGGCCACCGGTGCGCCGGTGAGATTGTAGATCGGGCTGTAGAGCGAGGTCACGCCGCCGTCGACGTCGTTGGCCCCGGCCGGCTCTTCCGGCGCGGCGTTGCCCGTCACCCAGCACATGGTCCCCGGTGCCGGCGTGTGATCGCTCCCCGGCTGGGCGACCGTCCCGACCGGCTCGGCGCGCACCCAGTGCCCCGATGTCGCCGTGTCGGTCCCCTCCGGGTCGACGGTCCATCCGCTCTCGACCTCGAACGGGTCGTAGACGAGCCCGTAGTCGAAGGAGTGTCTCACGGCTGGCGCCAGGGCGGGCTCGTTGCGCGCGTTGCCCTGCAGATCCTCGGCGCGGATGTAGTACTCCACGGCCGAGGGCAGCTCGAGGCCGGCGATCGTCGCTCCGTACTCGTCGGGGTTGCCGGTGGGCGCCAGCGGCAGCTCCTGCTGCGCGCCGCCGTCGACCGTGTAGAGGAGCCGGAGGGCGTTGGCGTCGAGGGGCCCCGCGGTCGAGGTGATCGTGGCCAGGATCTGGACATCCTGCGGCTCGGTGAAGCTCCAGGGGGGCGTGTGGGTGATGAAGACGCCCTGGCTGATCGTCGGGCAGCTGAAGCCGTGGTTCGTGGCCGCCTCGCAGATCAGCTCGAAGTGGGGCGTCCCGTTGTAGAGGTTGCCGTCGTCGTCGTCGGCGATGAAGGTGGCCAGGACCTGCGCCGGCTGCGTGGTCGGGTGCTGCAGCACGCGGCCGTAGTGCCAGAGCTCGGCCGCCATCAGGGTGCCTTCCTCCTGGCCGTAGATGTCCTGGAGGAGCACCATCAGGTCCCAGTGGAAGCCGGCGATGACGCGGCCGGCGCTGTGGATCGGCTGGTCGATGACATGCTCGGGGTAGCGGAGCAGGTTCAGCGAGGTGCGCAGGCCGAGCCTGCAGCTGCTGACGTAGAAGCCGCGGCCGATGATCGCCTCCTGGGTGAGCAGGTTGGCGAGGATGTCGCTGTTGCCCTCGCCGAGGCCCTGATCGCCCTGCCAGCCGAGGATCGCCGCCTGCACGCCGTGGCCGTACTCGTGATGGACGACGCCCTGGATCTCGCCCGTGTTGGCGCAGCCGTCCCCGGCCCTGAAGAAGTTGATCGTCCCGTTCCAGAAGGCGTTGCAGGTGTTGTTGAGGCTCACGTTGCAGGTCATGCGCTGGTTGGGCAGGCTGAAGCTCGGGGCGAAGGTCTGGAAGAAGTCGTGGATCTCCTGCACTGCTTCGAAGACGTCGCGCTCGTCGTTCTGCGCGTTGCGGTCGTTGAAGATGAAGCTAGCCGGCGTTCCCGGGGTGACGCTCTGGGTCAGCGTCGTCGAGGGGCCGCCCTGGTTGATGACTCGCGCGTAGGGCCCGTAGAAGTCGACGGTGACGCTGACGGGGTTGCCGCCGGCGTTCGGGACGGTGAAGTTCCCCTGCGAATCGGTGTAGACGATCGGCAGGCCCGCGGGGTTGACGCGCATGTAGGGGGAGGGCAGCTCGACCTGGTCGTTGCACCAGGTGTCGGGCTGCACGTGGGTGGCAACGCTCCCGGTCAGGTCGAGGAAGTGGACGTCGTTGTAGCGCCAGACGATCTCGCCGTTGTGGGCGTCGACGTGGGTGACCCAGATGCCGATCGGGTTCTCCGTTCGGACCCGGACCCGCCAGACCAGACGGTGGGCGACGGTCGACTCGGTCAGCGGCTCGGGCAGGACGAGCAGCGTCGTGCCCTCCTCCACCTCGTCGGTCAGCGGATCGTAGGGCAGGTCCCGCCGGGCGATCGCCTCGGCCTCGTGGCTCGACAGGGCCGGGCGCGCGTCGACGCCGATGTCCCCGTAGTACTCGCTGCCCATGGCGAAGAGCCGGCCCGCCTCGGTGAAGGTCAGCCAGACTCGCCCGCCCCAGACGTCCAGACCTTCGTGGGTCTGCTGGAAGTGGACGGTGCGCTTGCCGCGGCCGGACGCCGTGCTCGCCAGACGCAGGTCTGCGACCTCGGCCCGGAAGATCTCGGGATGGGCGGCAACGACCTGGCGGGCGGTCTCCTCGAGGCCCTCGCGGGCGGCGGCGGCCGACAGGTCCGCGCCGCTGCCGTAGAGGAAGCCGGGCGTGCGCGTCTGCGGGTTCCAGGACTGCACGACCCAGTCGCCGCCGAAGCGGGCGGCGGCAGCCTCGGCCGATAGGCTCCGGGCGGTCTCGACTTCCGGGCTGCGGAAGTTGACGAGGTCGAACTGCCTCAGCGGCTTCTCGTACCAGTCGTTCTGCTCCGCCGGCTGGAAGGCCGCGGCGTGCTGCGCGAGGACGAGGAGCATCGCCAGGGCGAATCCGAGCAGCCCGCGCGAGGGGGTGAAGGCCAGACGCTTCATCGGAGGATCTCCTTTCCGAAAAACGAGATACGGCGTCGTCATGGCGGCGCCGGCTCCACCGGCGGGGTAGCCCGGGTGGCAGGATCGGGCCGCTCACGCCTAGAGCCAGCCGGCACTCCGTGATAGGGCCGAGCTACGATTCTACCATGCCGGGGGCGAAATGGATCCCGAAAAACCCATGAGCCGCTTGCTGTTAGAGGCGCGCGACGCTATGCCGTTGCGCCCGTGGGCCACGCCGTAGCTTCGGGCCGGGCGATCCCACGGCGTGGGGAGGCGGGCTCGGGGCGGGGCGGACCGGATCTGATCTGGTCTGATCGAATCGGATCGGGTGGCGAAGATCCCATCCCCGTCGGGCGGGAGCCCGGGATCGGGCAGCCCCGGGAGGGAGCGACCTCGGGAGTGGCCCCGGCGGCGAGGGTGTGCCACCATGTCCCCACGGACAGGAGATCGACCGGCATGCAGGGTTTTCTGGTTCGCTTCGTCGTCACCTTCTTCGCCCTCGGGTTCACGACCGCCATCGTGCCGGGCATCGAGCTGCACGGCGAGGGCCCGCTGCGCTCCGGCCTCGCGCTCGGCGCCGCGGCGCTCGTCCTCGGGCTGCTGAACGCCGTCGTGCGCCCGATCCTGATCTTCTTCACGCTGCCGCTGACGATCATGACGCTCGGGCTGTCGGTGCTCGTGCTCAACGGCCTGCTGCTCTGGTTCACCTCGTCGGTCGTCAAGGGCTTCGAGGTGACGGGCTTCTGGGCGGCGCTCCTGGGGACGATCATTCTCTCGCTGATCTCGGGCGTGCTGAACGCCGTCGTCCGGGACAAGCGGGAGCGGACGCTCTCCCGCCGCGGTCACTGACCCAGCCGGACGACCGTGTCCCGCGCCACGACATGCCCGACCCGCGCCTCCAGGTGGTAGACGCCTGGAGGCAGCGGCCGCCCGCCGCCGTCCGTTCCTCCCCAGGCGGCGCGGAACCCCCCCGCGTCGAGCGCCATGCCGCCCGAGGCGACGCGCCGTCCGAGGGCGTCGTAGAGGGCCCAGGCGGCGTCCATTGCCGACCCGGGGAGAGGCGCGGACTCGGTCTCGACGCGGAATCGCAGCGCGCCGCGGAAGGGGTTGGCGGCGGTGGCGATGCGCATCCGGGGTCCCGCGCGGCGCGAGGCGGAAGGCGAGGCGGCCTCCGCGGCGCCCCCCAGCGGGATGCGCAGGGCGCGCGTGTCCCGCGAGATGCGCCGGCGGCCAGCAGCGTCTTCGGCCACGACGCGCCAGAGGTAGCTTTCTCCGGGCGGCAGGTCGAAGGGCAGCGCCAGAAGCGTGTCGGCGCCGGCGGGGACGCTCCAGCCGGAGAGGCCGTGACAGGCGTCGGCGCGCCGGCTGCCGGGGGGGGGGATCTCGTCGGCGCGGAAGATCTCGACGCTGTAGGACACCGGCGAGGCGCCATCGGCAGCGGCGCTGCGGCGCCAGGCGAACTCGGGAGCGCGGCCGTCGATCGAGGCTCCCTCCGCGGGCCGGCAGAGCGAGAAGGGGCGCGGGAAGAGGACTGGTCCCCAGTCGAGCGCCGCACGCACATCGATGCGTCCCCAGCCGCGGCGCTGGTCGGGGGCGGCGGCGCGGTCGGCCGTCTCCAGGAGCGCCCGGCGCACGTCCATCGCGCTCCACTCGGGATGGGCCTCCATGAGCAGCGCCGCCGCTCCGGCGACCAGCGGGGTCGAGAAGGACGTCCCGCTGCCCGGGCCGTAGGCGTCCGGGATGCCGGCGCCCGCCATGTAGGTCTGGACCCCGCGGGCGACGACCTCGGGCTTCGTGCGCCCGTCGAAGGTCGGGCCGCAGGAGGAGAAGGAGGCGATAACATTGAGGCTGTCGACCGCTCCGCAGGCGAGCATGCTGTCGGCGTCGGCCGGGGTGCCCATCGTCGTGCGGGCCGCGCAGCCGTAGTTGCCGAGCGAGTTCACGCACAGGATCCCGCGCGAGGCGGCGACGTCGACGGCGACGGTGATCACCGCCGTGTCGCCGTCGCGGTCGGCGACCGAGTAGCAGAAGCCGCCGTCGAAGCAGAGGTAGTTGAGGCTCGCGCTGGTGATGTCGACCCCCAGCGAGTCGCCCCACTCGAGCGCGGCGACGTAGTAGTCCTCCTCGACGCGGGTCTCCGAGAGCGGGTCCTCCGTCTTGGCCAGCAGGAATGAGGCGCCGAAGGCGGGCCCCACGAGCCGTCCCGGGGCGAATCCCCCGGCCACGCTCCAGGCGCCGGTGCCGTGGTGGTGCTGCCAGGGCCAGTCCTCGGGCTCGTTCTGCGTCTCGCCGTCGCCGAACACGAAGTCCCACTCGGCGAGGATGTCGGCGCCGTGGAAGGCGTCGTGGTCCTTGTAGAAACCGGTGTCGATCATCATCAGCCGCACGCCGTTGCCGCTGTACCCGAGGCCGTGGACGGGGGGGACGGCGATCTCGCTCAACTGCCCCCGGGAGGGCCCGTAGGTCAGCCGAGCGCGCCAGTCGGGCGTGTAGGTGCGCGGGAGGTGTGCGCCCGCCGCCGGGCGTCGCTCGACGCTCAGCAGGGCCTCGAGCGGCCGGCCCTCCTCGTCGCGGTCGGGTCCGAAAGCGGCGCGCGCGGCTCCGGCGACCCGCTTCACGGCGGAGACGAAGGGGAGCGCGGCCGCCCGCTCGCGCGCCTCGGGCGTGAGCCAGACGCTGACGGCGTTCAGCCAGCGGCTGCGGCAGCGCAGCCTGCCCAGGCGGGCGATCTCGGCGACATAGGGTTCGTGCAGGGGAAGGTCGTGGAGATCGGGCAGGCCGGCCGCTCCGCCGCGCGAGCGACGGGCCCAGGCCGCCGGGGAGAGAGAACGGGCGGCGGCGAGGATCTCCTCGTCGGCCAGCGTCAAGGGGTCCTCGCCTGCGCCCGCGGTCGCGAGCGCCGCGGTCCGCTCGCTGCCACGGTCACGCAGGAAGACCCAGCAGGCCACGGCCCCGGGATGGGGCGCAGCCTCATGTCCACCGGCGATCGCGGCCTCGCTCGGCACGATGCCCGCGGGCGTGCCGGGAACGGGCGCGGACGCGGCGGTCCAGAGGCAGATCCATCCGGCGAGCAGGGCGAGGGGCATGGTGCGTCCACCTCATCGGGGAATGGGCGCCAGCGACCATGTCCATTATGGCAGATCCGCAGGGCCTCCGGCGACCTGGGAAGGCCCCGCGGTCGACGGCCCGGCGCGTGAGGGCCGTGCCCGCGCTGGCCCCGATCGCGACGGTTCAGCTTGCGCCGGCTCTGCCCGCTTCGGCCCCGCGCGCGCCGGCCCTGCCCGCCTCGGTCCCGCGCGCGCCGGCCGCCCCCGCACATGGCCTGTGGCCGGCCTCAGGCCTCCTCGCCCTCCTCGGTCGACGGGGGCTCGGCGGGGGCGCCCTTCTCGCGGTAGCCGATGCGGTAGTAGGGGTTGACGACGCTCGAGGCGACGTTCTTCAGGTGCGCGCTCACCCGTTTGAGGTATCGCAGGTAGAGGGCGGCCACGACCGCCTCGCCGCTCTGCGTTGTCAGGGCCCTTCCGGCAATGAGGTCGTGCAAGGCTTCCTCCACGCGCTCGGAGACGACGTGATGGTCCCCGATCAGCCGGCGCGCTAGGTCCGCGTCGCTCTGCTCGAGCGCGGGCACCAGGCCGGCGAACATGCGCCGGACGAGCGCCTCGGCGGCGCGGATCTCGCCCTCCAGCTCGCCGCCGGTGAACTGGCGCGGATAGGTGGAGGCCAGCTCGACGATGTTCTTCGTGTAGTCGCCGATGCGCTCGATGTCGACGATGATCGAGGTCAGCACCAGGGCGTTGTTGATGTCGGGGTTGGACGAGACGGCTAGGTGCGTGACGATGTTGCGGCGCACGGCGCGCTGGTAGCGGTTGACCTCGCGGTCCCGGGCGTAGATGTCCGTTTCGAGCGTCCCCTCGTGCCAGAGCGCGGCGACCGAGTCGGCGAACATGCTCTCGCAGCGCCGCAGCATGTCGAGCGACGCCGAGAAGGCCGCCTCGCAGAGGCTCTCCTTCTTGAACAGACCGAACAGCTCCTTCCACATGGCAACTCCCTTCGCCTTCTCCTAGTGCGCCAGGATGTAGATCACGGGCAGCGAGAAGAAGAGCAGGTACAGGGCCAGGATCAAGGCCGTGTGGCGCTGCGAACGCCCAGCCGTGCGGCCGAGCCAGGACGCCAGGCCGAGGGGCAGCGCCCGGGCCGGGTAGAAGATCAGCGTGCCCATCAGGTTGAAGGTCAGGTGCGCGCCGGCGACCATGATCCCGGCGGGCTTTCCCAGGGCGAAGGCGGCCAGCACGCAGGTGACGGTCGTGCCGATGTTCGCTCCCAGGGCGTAGGGGTAGATCTTGCGCAGCGACAGCACCCCGGTGCCGACCAGCGGCACGGCCAGCGAGGTGGTCACCGAGCTGCTCTGCACCAGCGCGGTGAGAATCCAGCCGAAGGAGAAGCCGGCCAGATCGTTGCGGAAGAGGACCCGCCCGAAGAAGCGCTCGATGCGGGTCATGACCAGCCGGCGCATGATCTTGACCATGCCGGTGAGCGCCAGGAAGAGGGCCAGCAGGGCCAGCAGCAGGAGGGGAACGGCGTGCGGCACGAGCCGGACCAGGGCCTTGGAGATCGGCGCGGTCAGCTCGCGCAGGGGGCTGATCAGGCGCAGGCCGCCGGCGCCGGCGAACTCGCCCGCCATCCAGACGCAGATGCTCTCGATCGGGTGGAAGAGGCACTCGATGGGGAAGAGCACGGCGGCGGTGAGGATGTTGTAGCAGTCGTGGATCACGCCGGCGGAGAAGGCGCGCGAGAACTCCGCGCGGCGCGAGATGTGCCCCAGCGAGATGATCGTGCTGGTCACCGTCGTGCCGATGTTGGCGCCCATGACGATCGGCACCGCCAGGCGCAGTGGGAGGATGTCCATCGCCACGAGGCCCACGGCCAGCGAGGTGGTCAGCGACGAGCTCTGGACGAGGCTCGTCGTCAGCAGCCCGATCATCAGTCCCGCCACCGGGTTCGAGGCCTGGTGGAGGAGCTGGCTCGCGAATCCCCCCCCAAGCAGGCCGAAGGCGGTGCTCATCAGATCGACGCTGAGCAGGAAGGCGTAGAGGGCGGCCAGGAAGCCGAGACCGCAGAGGAGATCGCCGTGGTCAGCCGCTCGAGCCCGGGCCAGGGTGGGCCGCGGGTCGGCGGTCGAAGACCCGGCGAGCGCCTGGGGGGGGGCAGCGGGGGCGGTCTTCGCGCGGGCAGGGAGGCCGACGTGCTCGCCGGGCGGGGCCGAAGCCGGCGCCCGGGACGCCGGAGCCCCCGCGGCGCGCGCCTCCTCTCGCCCGGTGGGCGGTGCGGGCTCTTGCAGCGTCTCCACGGGCGTCAGGATCCTCGCTGCCGGTACGGGACTGCGCCGGCGCCCTTCGGGGCGGGCCGGGCCAAGGCAGGAAGTGTGCATGGCGGGGCGCCGCCCGTCAACCGCGCGGTGAGCACTCCGGTGAACGCGCGCGCCGGACGAGGGCTGTCGGCCGCGCGGATTCGGTCTCGGCGACCGGGCGCGGCGGGGATGCGCTTTCAGCGACCCGGGGCGGCGCTGGTTCGGGTTCAGCGACCCAGCGCGGCGCGGATGAATGCCTCGCCCTCGAGCAGTCCCAGCGCGCCGCGAGCCGCCTGCTCCTCGTCGAAAGCCGTCGTCCCGTCGGGCGCGACGCCGGGGCGGCGGATCGCCACCGGGACCGGATCGCGCGCGTGCCGGCCCGTCTCGACCGGCGTCGGGTGATCGGGAAGGATCGCGACCGACGTCTCGATCCCGCGCGATTCGAGGCCGGCCAGGATGTGCCGCACCAGGCGGTCGTCGAGATACTCGATGCAGCGGATCTTGAGATCGAGGTCTCGCGCGTGGCTCGCCTCGTCGGTCGCCTCCACGTGCACGTAGACGAAGTCATGGTCCTCGAGGGCGCGCAGCGCCGCCTCGGCCTTGCCCTCGTAGTTCGTGTCGTGGAGCCCGGTCGCGCCCGGGACGCGGATCAGATCGAGCCCGGCGTAGACGCCAAGGCCCATGACGAGATCGACCGCCGAGATGACCGCGCCCCGGACGCCGAAGCGCTCGGCGAGCGTCGGCATGCTCGGACGGCGCCCCGGCGACCAGAACCAGAGCGAGTTGGCGACCTCCCGTCCCGCGACGCGGCGGCGGGCGTTGACCGGGTGGGCGGCGAGGATCGGGCGCGCCCGCTCGTAGAGCTCGTTCAGGCGGGCGGCGGTGAGGATGGCGGCCTCGGCTTCGGCGGCGCCCTCCGCCTGCCCCGCGCGGGTCGCGCGCGCACCGACGCCAGCGGCCGCGTCGCCCTCCGCCGCGCCGAGCTCAGCCAGCGGCCGCGGCATGAGCGTTGCGGCGCGGCCGTCGAGGTGATCGTGCGGCGGGGCGCACTCGACCCGCGGCGATGCCCAGCCGCCCTCCAGCACCAGCAGGTGGCGGTAGCTGACGCCCGGGTGGAAGCGCGCCGGACGGGGGCCGCGGCCGCCGCCCAGCGCGGCGTCGATCGCCCGGATCAGCTCGGCGGCCTCCTCGTTCGAGATGTGTCCGGCGGAGTGGCTCCTGATGATCGCATCCGACTCCTCCCCGGCGAGGGTGATCAGATTGCAGCGCAGGGCGACATCCCCGGGCCGGATCTCGACGCCCATGCTCGCCGCCTCCAGCACCGCGCGCCCCTGCGAGACCCTCGGCGCGTCGTAGCCGAGGACGGCGAGATTGGCGACGGCGGAGTCCGCGGGACCGGTCTCGCCGATCGTGCGCGCCAGGCCCATGCGTCCTTCGCGCGCGATCCGGTCGATGGCGGGCTTGCGCGCCGCCATGAGCGGCGTCTTCCCCTGGAGCCGCGCCTGCGGCCGGTCCGACATGCCGTCGCCGATGATGACGATCGACTTCATTGCGCCTCCGCTGCGGTATCTCGCGCGAGGCGAGCGGCCGGCCTGCTCGCCCGGAAGTCCGCGGCTCACGGCGCGGCGCCCGCTCCGGCCACCAGGCCGGGCATGGCCCCGCGCTAGCGATAGTGCTTCAGCAGGTATTCCTTGAATGCCGGGTAATCGGTCTCCAGCGGCTCGTACGACTCGCTCCTCGCCTCGAGCCCCTGGAGGCTCGGCGGCAGCGGGGGGTCGACCTGGATGAGCGCCTGGATTTCCTCCGGGAACTTGGCCGGGTGCGCCGTCTCGAGCGAGATCGCTGTCGTTTCGGCATGCTCGGGATGCCGCTCGAGGAAGCGTGCCAGCCCCGCCCAGCCGACCGCGCCGTGGGGCTCGAGCAGCGTCCCATGGCGCCGGTGGGCCTCGACGATCGTCGCCCGGGTCTCCTCGTCGCCGACGCTGACGCCGAAGAGGTCGCGCCTCAGGGCGCCGAGATCGGGCGGCTCGGAGATGCGTCCCAGCTCGTCCATGTGGCCGCCGTAGAGATCGACGACGCGCGCCAGATTCGACGGATGGCCGACGTTCATCGCGTTGGAGATGCACTTGCGCGACGGCACGATCTTCTCGTAGCGGCCCGTCTCGAGGAAGCGCGGGACCTCGTCGTTGGCGTTGGTGGCGACGATGAAGCGCTCGACCGGCAAGCCCGTGCGCAGCGCCAGCAGCCCGCCCATCAGGTCGCCGAAGTTGCCCGAGGGAACGGAGAAGACGACCTTCTCGCCGCCGGCGACGTCGGCAAGCCGCGCGGCGGCGTGGATGTAGTAGACCGACTGGGGCAACAGCCGGCCGATGTTGATCGAGTTGGCCGAGGTGAGGTTCAGGCCCGCCAGATCGGGATCGGCAAAGGCCTGTTTGACCAGCGCCTGGCAATCGTCGAACTTGCTGTCGAGCGCGAGGGTCGCAATGTTGCCCCCCAGCGTCGTCATCTGGCGCCGCTGGCGGTCGGAGACCTCGTGGACGGGGAAGAGGACGACCGCGCGGATGCCCGGCACGCCGAGAAACGCGTGCGCGATGGCCGAGCCGGTATCGCCCGAGGTGGCGGTGAGGATGAGCAGCTCGCGCCCCCGCTCGCGCGTCAGCCGGCCGAGCGCACGGCCCATGAAGCGCGCGGCGAAGTCTTTGAAGGAGGCGGTCGGGCCCTGGTCGAGGCGCATCACGTGGCGCGGCCCGTCGACGCGCTCGAGCGGCACCGGGTAGTCGTAGGCGTCGGCGCAGATCTCATCGAGCGCCGCGCGCGTGAAGGTGCCGACGGCGTAGGGCTCGAGCACGGCGGCGGCGAGCTCCGGGTAGGAGAGGGCGCGCGCCCGCGCGAGGAGCTCGCGGCTCATCCGCGGGAGCGTCCGCGGCAGGAAGAGCCCCCGGTCGCCCGCCTGCCCGGTCAGCAGCGCCTCGGCGAGATCGACCTCGGGGACGCTGCGGTTCGTGCTGTAGTACCGGGTCATCGTCAAGCTCTCCCTGGTTGCCCCGCCCGGGGGAAGCGTCCGTGCCGCACCCCGCGCCGCCGGGCGATCCTCTCGCCCGCGCCGCAGCCCGGCTCGTCCGGCGATCCTCTCGTCCGTGCCGCACCCCGCGCCGTCCGGCGATCCTCTCGCCCGTGCCGCGCGGCCCGGCTCATCCGGCCGCCTTCTCCTGCGCGACGCCCGAAGATCCCGCTAGCGTCCCGGCACTTCGCGCGAGGCGCCGCCGACCGAGAAGGCGGCGGGCACGCTCACCGTGACCTTGCCCGTGATCGCGGCGAGCGCCTGGTCGAGATCGGCGATCACATCGTCGGGGTGCTCGCCGCCGACGCAGAGGCGGATCAGGTTCGGCGGGACATCGGCGAGCCGACGCCCCTCCTCGCCCTGCTGCTGGTGCGTCGAGATGGCCGGGATCGTGGCGACCGACTTCACGCGGCCGAGGTCCGTCGCGCGCCAGATGCGCTGGAAGGCGTCGAAGACCCGCCGCGTCGCGGCGGCGCCCCCCTTGACCCGCAGCGACATCAGGTGCCCGTAGCGGTTGATCGGCCGGCCGTACTCGGGATCATGCTCGGCGTCGACCAGGAAGAGGTAGCGGCTCGCGAGCGCGTGCAGCGGGTGGGCAGGGAGCCCCAGGTAATCGACCTTCTCGATCTGCGGGTGGCCGCCGAGGAATTCGGCGACGCGCATCGTGTTGCGGCTGAACAGGTCGACCTTGGAGCGCAGCGTCCGCATGTCGTTCAGCGAGAGGATCGCGTTCATCGGCGAGAGGTTCGGCCCGTTGTCGCGGTTGGGAAGAGCCTTGATGTACATCGGGAAGTCGGCCTTGAGCTCCTCGGGCGCGAAACGGCAGGTGAGGTTCTTGCGCGCGATCACCGCCCCGGCGATGCCGAAGCCGGAGGAGGTGAGCGTCTTGGTGACCGACTGGATGACGACGTCGGCGCCGTGGCAGAGCGGGCGCAGCAGCGCCGGTGAGCCGACCGTATTGTCGATGATCAGCGGCAGCCCGTGGCGGTGGGCGATCTCGGCCACCGCGGCGAGATCGAAGAAGGCCTGACCCGGATTGGAGGGGAGCTCGCCGTAGAGAAAGCGGGTGTTCTCGTCGATCTTCGACTCCCACTCCTCGAGATCTGTCGAGCGGACCACCCAGCGGCACTCGACGCCCTTCTCGCGGTCCTTGCGCACCGCGAACTGTTGGAAGGTGCCGCCGTAGACCTGGCAGGTGGCGACGAAGTTCATCGGCCGGCCGGCGCCGCCCGCGCCGATCGAGAGGAAGGGCTCGGTCGCGCTGTGGATGGCGGCCATGCCCGAGGATGTCGCGCAGCAGGAGGTCTCGCCGTCGAAGCCGTAGCCCTCGAGCAGCGCGAGCACGTTCTCGAAGTAGAAGAGGCTCGGGTTGGCGATCCGCGAGTAGCACCAGGTCGGGACGAGATAGGCGAGCGCCGCCTCCATCTCGTCCGAGTCGCGGTAGGCCTGGGAGGAGGCCATGTAGATCGGCTCGATGATCGAACCCTGGTTGTAGTCGAGCGACTCGCTCATCGTGTAGAGCCCATGCACCGCGATCGTGTCGAAGCGGCAGCGGCGCATCCGCGCGATCTCCTCGTTGCGGCGGCGCTGGGCTTCCTGAGCGGCGGCGACATAGCGGGCCACTCCCGGCGACAGGCCTGCGTCTGACATTGCTCAGCTCTCCTCTGTGGGGTGCGCTCCGGAGCGCGGCGCGCCGCGCCCGGGAGCCGACGGACTCCGCGGGGAGCCGTTCTCGATCACCAGATCCAGGGGGCAGCCCTCGTCCTCCTTGGGGGTGGCCAGGACGAGGAAGGTCTCCTGCTTCTCGACGCCGCGGATCCCCGCCAACCGGTGGGTCACGAGCTCCCGCAGGTGGTCGATGTCACGGGCGACGACGTGCACCAGGTAGTCGTAGCGGCCGGTCAGGTGGAAGCAGGCGCGCACCTCGGCCACGGCGCGGATGTCGGCCTCGAAGTCCTCGATCGAGAGCGCCTGATGGCGTCCGAGGTTGACCATCACCATCGCCTGGATGCCGTAGCCGAGCGCAGGGGCGTCGAGCAGCGCCCGGTAGCCGCGAACGACCCCGCGCTCCTCGAGGCGACGCACGCGCTCGAGCGTGGTCGAGGGGGCGAGCTCGCTCGCGCGGGCGAGGTCGATGTTGGCGATCCGTCCGTTGGCCTGGAGCGCGGCGAGGATCCGGAGATCGGTCT
>VGIY01000013.1 GCA_016867695.1 Candidatus Eiseniibacteriota bacterium
GCCGCGCCGGGCGCTGGTCGGGATGGTGAAGTCGTCGAGGTCGAGGAGCGTGCCCGAGGGGCGCGGGCCGACGTTGCCGTCGCCGCCGGCGCTGCCGTTGGCGTCCCAGACCTTGGCCAGCGGATGGCCGGCCCAGACCTGCTCGATCAGCGCCCCGCCGCTCCAGGCGGGGCGCAGCCCGGTGACGGTGAGCGGCATGCCGTCGGTGGCGTAGGCCTCGAGGTGGACGTCGCCGTAGCTCGGCCCGGGGGCCAGGTAGTGGACGCAGCCGGCATCGGCGTCGCAGGAGCTGCAGGGGGTCTGCAGCGCCGCCTCGGGCGAGAGGGGGCTCTCGTTCGCCGGCGAGCAGCCGTCCACGGCGGTGACGACGACGAAGTAGTCCTGGCAGAGCGCCAGCCCCGAGAGGGAGGCGTAGCAGGAGTCCCCATAGACGACCGCGTCGCTCGCCAGGATGATCGGCGAGGCCCCCTCGAGGGCGCCGCTGCCGTCGTAGGGGCCGCCGGCGGTCGATCCGTAGTAGAGCCGATAGGCCTGCAGGTCGCAGTCGCTGCTGTTCGCCGTCCAGGTCAGGGCGATGCGGTCGGCGAGCGGCTCGGCGCGCAGGAAGGCGACCGGCGCGGGCGTTCCCGGGGCGCACTCCTCGCGCGTGGCGGCGCTGACCTCGTTGAACGCGCAGAGCTCCCCCTCGTGGGCGCAGGCGTCGATGCAGGTCAGGTTCAGGTAGTAGGTCGTGCAGGCCTCGAGTCCGCCGAGCGTGTAGTCGCCGGGGGAGGCGGGCACATCGACCTGGCCGTCGTAGGCCTGCGGGAGGGTGCCGTAGTGGATCCGGTAGCCCTGGATGTCGGCGGGGGACAGCGGGGTCCCGTCCTGGCGCGAGGTCGGCGGCGCCCAGGTCACGCGCAGCGTCCCGGTCGCCTCGCCGGCCGCCGCCGCCAGCGCCGAGGGGCAGAGGGGCGGTGCGGGGCGGGAGGCGAAGAGCTCGGCCGAGGGCACGCCCTCGTTGCCGCAGGCCCCGGCGGTGACGATGAAGTAGTAGCCGGCGCAGTCCGCCATCGTCTCGTCGGTGTAGGTCGTTCCGGAGGGGACGATCGCCAGGCGCGTGTCCTCGCCGGGGACGACGCCGGGGCTCGTGTCGCGGTAGACCGCGTACTGCACCGGCGTCGTGATGATCGAGCCGTCGGTGAAGGTCGTGACCGCGTTCCAGGAGAGGCTCACGCCCGGGCCGTGGGGGTTGGGGACGCAGGCCGCTCCGGCCGGCAGGTCGGGCGTCAGCGGGCTGGAGAGGTCGAGCGTCGCCAGGTTGTAGAAGCTCTCGACGTCCGAGGTGCTCGTGCAGGTCAGGGCGAAGTAGTAGACCTGCCCGCCGGTCAGCCCGCCGACCGTCCATGCAGTGAACGTGCGCGCCAGCCGGGCGTTCACCTCGAGCTCCTGCGGATCGGTGCCGACGTAGAGCGTGTAGTGGCTGATCTCACTCAGGGGCAGCGGGGTCCCGTCCGTGTAGGTCGTCGGACGCGTCCAGGGCACGGTCGCGCTGGCGCAGTCGGGCAGGACGAGCGCGCCGACCTGGGGCCGCGAGGGGCGGCTGCGCGCCGGCGTCAGCGGCAGGTTGCGCGGGTAGATCGTCGCGCTGAGCGTCTCCTCCATGTAGGTTCCGAGGCGGGGGTGCGCCCGCGGCTCGACGGCCGTCACCTCGATCATGATCTCGCCGATCAGCTCCGGATGGGTCACCGGGCTGGCCAGCTCGACCGCCATGCCGTTGAAGTAGCGGAACGAGAGCCCGCCGGCGCGGATGCCGTAGGACTGCGGCTCGCGGAAGAGGAGCACGCCGGCCGAGTCGGCGACGGTCTTCATCAGGATCGTGTCGTGCGGATTGGGCGTGTCCGGGTCGCCGGAGCCGCTGAGCGCGTAGCTGATCCGCTCGGCCCCGCTCACCTCCGGGAGGATGTCGGCGACGAAGGTCACCGAGTCGGGCCCGGCGAAGTGGATCGAGGGCTGGGTGGGGTCCTTGCCGTAGCTGACGTGGCGAAAGTCGGCGGCGAGGGCCTCGAGCGCCGTGCGGGCGTTGGTCTGCATCTCCAGCGTCGCCTTCTGGCGATCGTAGGAGGAGCGGCTGGTGATCAGCATCTGATAGAGGCCGACCGAGACGATGCCCAGGACGAGGAGCACGACCAGCACCTCGACCAGGGTGAAGCCGGCGGCCTGCCGGAAGACCCGTCTAGTGGACATCGGCGCGTACCCTCCCGGTGCGCAGCATGCGCACGACGGCGCTGTCGGCGCGGTCGTTGGTCAGCGTGATCAGGGCCGGAGCGTCCTCGGCGAGCAGCAGACCCTGGGGCCCGATGAGCAGCTCCTGGTTGCCCGCGTCCCCGCCGAAGAGCGCCGTCGCCTGGATGCCCGGATGCAGCGTCAAGGGACGGACGGGGTCGTCCACCCAGCCGTCGTCGGTCAGGCGGGCGACGCTGATCACCGCGGGGGACCCCGCCAGCGTGACCCGGTAGTCGGTGCGCCGGGCGAGAGCCTTCTGCCGGGCGAGGATGAGCGCGCTGACGACCTCCTGGGAGGCGGCGTCCACGCGGTCGCGGGCGACGAGGCGGCCGAAGTTGGGCACCGCCGCGGCCATGACCAGGCCGAGCAGGGCGACGACCACGAGCAGCTCGGTCAGGCTGAAGCCGCCCCGTGGGGAAACGGGCTCGGGGGTCGACGCTCGCGGGGCGCCGCCGCGGACGCGAGCGGGCGCGGCGGCGCCGGAAGCGGGGCGCGCCCCGGGCGCTGACGGCCCGGGAGCGGCTCCGCCGGGCGCGCGAACTACTCGAGCGGCGCGGCTGGGGAACGGCTGGATTCTCACGGTCGGCCTCCGGGCTATTCGGGCAGGTGGCTGGCCAGGTCGCTTCTGCTGTCGAAGATCTCGGTCCAGCTGACGTCCTTCCAGAGGTTGAGCGGCACCGGGAAGCAGGGGGGCGGGAACTCGGTGACGTCGAGGTCGTAGTTGTAGCGCCGCGTCGGCCCGCTGGCGTTGGCCAGCACGGTGGCGTCGTTCCAGGGCCAGGCGCTGCCGCCGTTGTAGGTGATGATCGGCCCGTTGATGTTCAGCACCCAGGTGTGGGCGGTGATGTTCAGCTCGTCCCAGCCGCTGCCGGGATTGGGGTCGTTGTTGAAGGGGGTCTCCCCGACGATGCCGTCGAGGTCGAGGTCGAGGGGGCCCGGGCCGGCCACCGGGTGGTCGGCGATCGTGCCGCCGATCACGCGCCAGTTGGAGCGGCAGGACATCAGCGCGGCGTCGATCCGCAGCACGCGCGGCGTGTTCTGGTGCAGGTAGATGTAGTCGTAGGCGATCAGCCCGATGTTGACCGGCTCCCCGGCCCCGTTGGGCAGGCCGGTGTCGGGGTCGAAGCCGGTGTGGCCGGTGACGATGTTGTTGTAGATGATGATGTCGTCGGTGGCGAAGATCGACAGGCTGCGGGCGCTGCGGCCGTTGAGCGTGCCGTGGACCCGGCCGTCGTCCTCGAAGAAGATCATCCCGTTGAAGTGGCGCGCCTGCAGCGGCCCGCCGTTGAGCGCGTGCTGCAGGACGTTGCCGTTGTAGGTGATCACGGTGTCGGGGGGCGAGGCGGTCGTGTTGCAGAAGTCGAAGAGCGACAGGTTGAGCGGCGTCGCCCCGATCCCCAGCGGGTCGGAGCCGCCCGGCGGATGGATGTAGAGGCCGATCTCGCCGCGGCCCTCGCAATCGCAGGCGTCGAGGTAGCCGCGCGTGCGGGCGCGGACGGTGTTGAAGTCGACCGAGTTCTCGAGATCGATCGACGAGGCGCCGGTGACGTAGCCGCGGTGGAAGATGCCGTAGGCGGCGTTGGGGATGTTGCCGACGGCGGCGACGAACTCTAGGAACTGGACCGGATCGGCGCCGCAGTTGTTCGGGATCCCGAGATCGCCCCCCACGTAGACCTCGCCGGTCAGGACGGCGCCGCAGTCGTAGTTGGTGCCGGTGAAGGAGACGAAGCGGGCGTACTTGAGGAAGCTGTCGTGGACGATCTGGGCGCGCACGCGGCGCACGGCGTCGCGGTAGACGCCCTCGGTGACGATGGTGAAGCCGTTGGAGCGGTAGGCGGCGATGCCCGAGCCGGTGATGTCGCTCGCCTCGGCGACCGTCGTGTAGCGCCCGCCCCAGGAGAGCTCGTCGGCGACGGTGAAGTCGGCCCGGCCGTCGGCGTCGTCGTCGCCCATCGGCGCGGTGAGATCCTGGATCATCCGCTTGGCGAAGGAGACGCCTGTCTCCGCCGCGGCGAGCGCCTGCAGGCTGTCGCGGTAGTAGCCCGAGGCGCGCCGCTCGGTGAAGGAGATGAGCATCAGGCTCGTGCCGATCATGGCGAGGGCCCCGAGGACGAGCAGGGCGACGAGCAGCGCGGAGCCGGACTGGGCTGTGCGCCGGTCGGTCGGTGCGAGCCGCTCTCTCTGCTGGCGGGTCATGGCCTCCTCCTCCCCCTAGATGCCCATGCGCGAGAGCGAGAAGCGCATCGGGGCCTCCTTGCGCGCTCCGTTCTCGATCCAGGAGACGCCGATGCGGACGGTGAGCATGCCGCCGGTGATCTCCGGGTCGCCGAGATGGTCGAGGATCTCCACGGTGCCCCGCCCGCTCGGCCCCAGGCCCGCGGCCAGGTGCTCGGCCCAGGTCTGGCAGGGCAGCGTGATCGTGTCGGGCAGGTCGGTGTCGACGCCGTCGAAGAGGGGGACGATCTCGTCGAACTTCTTGCTGAGGATCTTCTCGCGGATCTCCTGGGCGAGCGAGACGGCCATCGTCTCCTGGCGGCCGTGGGCGCTGTGGTTCTGGGCGAAGACGAACAGCCGTCCGACGGAGAGGATGCCGACCGAGAGGATGAAGACGGCGATCATCAGTTCGACCAGCGTGAAGCCGGCGCCGGCGCGCGGGCGCCGGCCCGCGCCCGAGGCGGCGGCGGGGCATCTCGCCGGCGCAGGCGGCGGGCCTGCGGCCGCGTGCCGGCGCGCAGTCCCTCTGTCCCCTCGCTGGTGCATCGCGTTCCCTCCCGCGGCGGGCCGCGCCGGCGCGCGGGGCGCCCCGGACGGTCCAATCCGCGGGTCCGAAGTGCAGGTCGCGTGCCCCGGGGGCGCGCGGGAATGGCCGATCCCGGCCACCGCGCCTATCCGCCGGGCGGCCAAGCGCATAGCGGGCAGTCGGGGGGGCGGAAGCCGGGCTCGGGAGCGTAGCCGGATCATCTTCCAGGGAAAGCGGTTGCAGGATGCACGAGGAACGATGCACTATGCGCCCTGCCGGGCCGCAGCGGTCCGGGAAGGGGGAGGGGGATGTTCGGGGTCGGCACGCAGGAACTGCTGGTCATCCTGCTCGTTGTGCTGGTCCTCTTCGGAGGCAAGCGGATCCCCGAGCTGGCGCGCTCCCTGGGCACCGGACTGCGCGACTTCCGCAAGGCGGTTCGCGACGTGCAGCGCGAGGTCGATCTCGAGTCCCTCGTCAGGCTGCCTCCGGAGGAGGGGCCCGCGGGAGCGGAGGCGACGAAGGCTCCCCCGCGAGCGGCCCTCCCGAGCGCTCCGGCGCCGACGGACGCGCCCGCCCGTCCATCCGAGGGAGGGGAGGGCATTTGAGGATCGTTGGCGGGCGGTGGCGCGGGCGGCCGCTCGCCTCTGCGTCGGGCCGCGCGCAGAGACCGACGCTCGAGCGCGTGCGTGAGGCGCTCTTCTCGCACCTAGGCGGGCGCGTGGCGGATGCGGTCGTCGTCGACCTGTTCGCCGGCAGCGGGGCCTTCGCCTTCGAGGCGCTCAGCCGGGACGCCCGCGGCGCCGTCCTCGTCGAGCGGGCGCCCGAGGCGCTGCGGGCGATGCGCGCCAACGCGGCCGGCCTGGGCGCCGGCGCGCGGGTGCGGATCGTCGCCGGGGATGTCTTCGCCTTCCTGGAGGGGAGGTTCGGCCCGGTGGCGGAAGTCGACATCGCCTTCGCCGACCCGCCCTACGGGACCGCGGAGCCGGAGCTGCTCGGGCGGATCGCCGGGGCGCCGGCGCTCTCGTGGAGCGCGGGGGCGCTGATCGTGCTCGAGACGGCCGCGCGCGATCCTCAGCCCGCGGCGGTGGCCGGATGGCGCCGCCGGCCGGAGCGGACGTACGGAGACGCGCGCATCGTCATCGCCGAGCGGGAGCCGGAACATGAATCCACATCCCCCTGAGCCCACCAGGATCGGCATCTTCCCGGGGACCTTCGATCCCGTGACGCAGGGGCACCTGGACATCGCCGGACGCGCCCTGGGCGTCTGCGAGCGGCTGATCATCGGCGTGGCCGATCGCCATCACAAGCAGACGCTCTTCGATTCGGGCGAGCGAGTCCGCTTGATCCGCGAGGCGCTCCCCGGCGAGTGGCGGGCGCGCATCGAGGTCGAGGCCTTCAGCGGGCTGCTCGTCGACTTCGCCCGCTCCCGAGGCGTGCGCGTGCTCGTGCGCGGGCTGCGCGTGATCTCCGACTTCGAGTACGAGATGCAGATGGCGTTGATGAACAAGCGGCTCTGGCCGGAGATCGAGACGCTCTTCCTGATGCCCGCGGAGGAGTGGATCTACCTGAACTCGACGCTGGTGAAGGAGGTGGCCCGCTGCGGCGGGGACACCGGGCTCTTCGTTCCGTCCAACGTGGTGCGGGCGCTGGAGGCGAAGTTCGCCCTTTCGGCGCGCCCGCCGGCCTGACCGGGGTCGCGGTCGGGCGCCCCGCGGGAGCGAGGATGGGGCGCTCGCCGGCACGACCCACGCTACGGAGAGCGCGACATGCCGACCTATGTCTACGAGTGCGCGCGTTGCGGAGGGCGCTTCGAGCTCCTGCAGGGCATCAGCGACCCGCCGCGGCAGCGCTGTCCCCAGTGCCGGGGGAAGGTGAAGCGGCTCATCCTTCCCGGCGGCGGACTGATCTTCAAGGGCAGCGGCTTCTACATCACCGACTACAAGCGCCGCGAGGCGGGCGCTTCCGAGGGCGCCCCGGCGGCGAGCGAGACGGGCGGGCCCGCCGGCAAGGAGGGCGAGCCGGGCGTCGGGACGGGCAAGGGGGGAGCGGGCGGCCCCGGCTCCTCCGAGGGGGCGGCGGGCAAGGGGTCGGCGAGCGGGCGGGGTCGAGCCGGGCAGGGGCGCGGCGAGGGCACGGCGCCGCGAGCGGCGCCGGCCAAGGGGGCGTCGAGCGGGGAAGGTCGCGGAGGCGCCGGATCGAGCAAGACTGGATCGAGCGGGGAGGGATCGTAGGAGGCGGTTGCCGAGGCGCCCGCTGCCCGTAGCCGGGCGGCGCGTGCTCCGGGAAGCCCTGCGGACAGGGATGCGGCGGCCGGCGGCGCGCAGCGAGGCGGGCCGGAGGCCGCGGGTGGACTGGGCATGTTCGTCGACGAGTGCGACATCGATGTCTGCGCCGGGAACGGCGGTCACGGGTGCGTGTCGTTCCGGCGCGAGAAGTACGTCCCCCGCGGCGGGCCCGACGGGGGCGACGGAGGCGATGGGGGAAGCGTGCGGCTGCGCGTGAACCCGCACCTGCGCACGCTCAGCCACCTGCGCCACACGCCCGCCTTCCGCGGCTCGGTGGGCGGGGCGGGCATGGGCAAGAAGATGTATGGAGCCCGCGGCGCCGACGCCCTGGTCGAGGTGCCGCCCGGGACGCTCGTCTGCGACGCCGAGACGGGCGAGTGGATCGCCGACGCCGTCTCGGCGGGCGAGGAGTGGCTGCTGGCGCGAGGGGGCAAGGGCGGCAAGGGCAACTTCCACTTCCGCAGCTCGACGCGCAGGGCGCCGCGGATCGCCGAGCCCGGGACGCCGGGCGAACGGCGGCGGCTGCGCCTGACGCTCAAGCTCCTGGCCGACGTCGGGCTGGTCGGTCTGCCCAACGCCGGCAAGTCGACGCTGCTGGCGCGGGTGTCGAATGCCCGTCCCAAGATCGCCGGCTATCCCTTCACTACGCTCGCCCCCGTGCTCGGGATCGCCGCGGTGGGCGAAGACTCGAGCCTCGTTTTCGCCGACCTGCCCGGGCTGATCGAGGGAGCGCACGCCGGCAAGGGGCTCGGCCAGAGGTTCCTGCGCCACATCGAGCGCACGCGGCTGTTGCTCATCCTGATCGAGGCGACCGATCCGCGGCCCGAGGAGACGCATCGGCTCCTGCGGCGGGAGCTCGAGCTGTGGAGCCCCGGCCTCGGGTCGCGCGAGTCGTTGATCTGCCTGACCAAGGCCGACCTCCTGGCGGAGCAGGAGCGGCCCTGTCCGGGCGGGATCGCGGGCCGCGTGCCGCTGCGGATCTCGGCGGCCACGGGCGAGGGCATCGCCGAGCTGCTCGGCGAACTGGATCGGCGTGTCCGCGCGCTGGAGCGTGGCGCCGCGCCGCCCGGCGGTCCGGACGCGGAGGCGGGATCGCACTTCGGGGAACGCCCCTGGCCGGCCGACTGGCGGCTTCCGCAGAGGCCAGGGGTCCTGCTGTCCGCGGGGAAGAGGGAGGAGCAGCGTGGATTCGTTCGTTGATCGCCGGCGCACGACGGTGCGTCTCGGCAGCAGCCGCGGCGGACACCTCGAGGACGCGCGCCAGTACATCGACCAGCTGCGCGGGCGCGAGCCCGCCGAGGCGGTGCCGAAGCTGATCGAGGTGCTCGGCGACGAATCCTGGTACTTGCGCGAACGGGCGGGGGAGGTGCTCGTCGGCTTCGGCCTGCAGGCGGCGCCGGCGTTGGAGGAGCTGCTGCGCGTCGGGCTGTGGTACTCGCGGGCGGCGGCGCTGCGGGTGCTGGGGCGCATCGCCGCCCCGTCGTCTCTCCCCGCCGTGGCCTCCTTCCTCTCCGACACGAACAAGGCGATCGTCGAGGAGGGCGCCCGGGCGCTGCTCGGCTACTGCCGCCGCGGCCGGGCGATCGCCGTGGCCAAGCTCCTCCACGCCCGCGGCCCGCGGGTGCGGGACCGCGCCCTGGGGCTGCTGAGGCAGATCGACGCCGACGGCGCCGCGCGGCTGCTGCGCCTGATCGACTCGAGCGGGCTGATGGGACCGGCCGGCTCGCTGAGCGACGCCGAGCTCGATCGGCTCGCCCGCGAGATCGACGACCGGGACTGGGGCGTCGATTGGGCCCGTCTCGATCCGGGCGAGCCGCTGCCCGAGTGGCCGCGCGACGTGCTGCGCCACCTCCGGGGGGACGACTGAGCGTGGAGGGGATCTCCTGGATCCCCCGGGGCGACCCGGGCTTCCCCGCCCTGCTGGAGGGGATCGCGGACGCTCCTCCCGGTCTCTGGGTGCGCAGCGGGTGGGGCCCCGAGGCGCTGGCCGAGCGGCTCTGGTCCCCTCCGGCCGTCGCGCTGGTCGGCTCACGCGGGGCGAGTTGCGCCGGGCTGGAGCTCGCCCGCCAGTTCGCCTGGGGGCTGGCGCGCGCCGGGGTCGTCGTCGTCAGCGGCCTCGCCCGCGGCGTCGACGCCGCGGCCCACGCCGGCGCGCTCGAGGCCGGAGGCGCGACCGTGGCCGTGCTCGGCTGCGGCGCCGACGTCTGCTATCCGCCGGAGCACGAGCGGCTCGCCGCGCGGATCGCCTCCCGGGGGGCGATCCTCTCCGAGTGGCCGTCCGGCACGCCGGCCCTTCCCTGGCGCTTCCCGCGGCGCAATCGGCTGATCAGCGGCCTCAGCCGGGTGACGGTCCTGGTCGAGGGCCGGGCGCGAAGCGGCGCCTGGCACACGGTGGCCGCCGCCCTCGACCAGGGTCGCGAGGTCATGGCCGTCCCCCGCGACCCGCTGCTGCCGGGCAGCGCCGCACCCAACCGGCTGATCCGCGACGGGGCGGCCCCGGCGACGAGCGCCGAGGACGTCCTAGCCCTCCTCGACTGGCGGCGGGCGCCGGGGGATCGCGGGCGAGGCGGCGCCCAGCCCCTGTTGCCGCCGGGTGACTCGCGCCCGCGCGCTCGGGCCGCGCATCCTCGCGCAGGCGGCGCGGCGCCCGGTGCAGCGCGGATCGAGGCGAGACTGCGGCGCGGCGACGGCGTCACGCTCGAGCAGCTGGCCGGAGGACTGCCCGAGGTCCCCCTGGCGGATCTCCAGGCGCGGCTCGTCACGCTCGAGGTGGAGGGGCTCGTGCGCCGCGAGCGCGGCGGCCTGCTCCGCTGGGCGGGGAGCGCCTAGGCGATGGCGCGCCGCTCGACCGCGTCCGGCCGCCCGCGTCTCAAGCACCGGGTCGAGTACGCCCTCCTGCGCGCGGCGCTGGCCCTGCTCTCGCTCCTGCCGCTTGGCGCCGCCCTCTGGTGCGGGCGGCGCCTGGCGGACTTCGCCTTCGACATCCTGCGCCTGCGGCGAGCCGTGACGCTGGCCAACCTGGAGCGGGCCTTCGGCGGGAGCCTGCGCGCGGGGGAGCGCCGGGCCCTGGCCCGCAGCGCCTACCGCCAGGTCGGCATGAGCTTCTGCGAGGTGCTCCGCTTCCCAGGCGAGCGGCCCGAGTCGCTGCTGGCGCGCGCGAGCGTCGGGCCGGACGAGATCCTGGAGCGGGCGCGCGGCCACCAGGGCGGGCTGATCTACCTGACGGCGCACACCGGCAACTGGGAGCTCTTCGGCACCGTGATGGGACTGCTCGACCGCCCGCTGGCCACGATCGTCGCCGCTCAGCGCAACCCGCTGGTCGACCGGTGGATCAAGCGCTGGCGGGCGCGGATGCGGGGCATGGTGATGATCGAGCGGGGGTCGGCGCTGCGCGGCATCCTCCGCGCCCTCGGCGGCGGCGGGCGCGTCGGCATCGCCGGCGAGCAGGACGCCGGCCCGCAGGGCCTCTTCCTGCCCTTCCTCGGCCGCCCGGCGTCGACGGCGATCGGCCCGGCCCGCTTCGCCTACCGCTCGGGCGCCATGATCGTGATCGGCTTCGATCGCCGGCTCGCAGGCGGGCGCCATGCGATCGAGCTCCATCCGCCCCTCTTCGCCGACCGCTCGCGGCCGGAAGAGGAGGAGACGCTGCGGATTCTCTCGCACTACACGCGGCTGCTCGAGGACTTCGTGCGCCGCCATCCCGACCAGTGGTTCTGGATGCACCGGCGCTGGAAGACGCGGCCGCCGGGGGAGGGCGCATGCGCTGGTTGAGCTTCGGGCCCCCGGGCGGCGAGCGCCCCGGCGTCATGATCGAGCCGGGAGTGTTGCTCGACATCGCCGCCTGCCGGCCCCACTGGCCGCGCGACTGGGCCGGGCTGCTCGCGGCGAACCTCCTGGAAGAGGTCCGCCGCCTCGCGGCAGAGGCCGACTTCAGCGCCCGGCACACGCGCCCCCTGGCCGGCCTGCCGCTCGCCCCGCCGGTCCCGCGGCCGTCGAAGGTGATCGCGCTCGGCCGCAACTACCCCGCCCACGCCGCCGAGCAGCAGCGCCGGGCGCCCGATCGCCCGCTGCTCTTCGCCAAGGCGCCCTCCTGCCTGATCGGCCAGGGCTGCCCCGTCGTCGTGCCCGCTCGCGAGAGCCGCCCGGACTACGAAGGGGAAATGGCGCTCGTCGTCGGCCGCCCGCTCAAGGACATCCCCGAGGAGCGCGCCCTCGAGGGGCTCGCCGGCGTGACCGTCTTCAACGACGTCAGCGGCCGCGAGGCGCAGTTCGGCGACAAGCTCTGGCTGCGGGGCAAGAGCTTCGACACCTTCGGGCCGATCGGCCCCTGGGCCGTGACGCTCGACGAGGTCGGCGATCCCGACGACCTGCGGCTGCGGACGCGCGTCAACGGCGAGACTCGCCAGGATGCCCGCACCGCAGAGATGACCGTCTCCTGCGCCGGCATCGTCGCCTACGTGAGCGCGCAGATGACGCTCCTGCCGGGCGACGTCATCGCCACCGGCACGCCCGCCGGCGTCGGCGTCTTCCGCGATCCGCCCCTCTTCCTGCAGGACGGCGACATCGTCGAGATCGAGCTGCAGGGCGTAGGCGTGCTGCGCAACCCGGTAGTCCGCCCCACACCGCCCCGAGGAGGCTGACGCAGGACGCCCGCAGCGCGAGCCGCCAATCTCTGCGCAGGGGGGAGGGCCACAAAGGGTCCGCCGCGAGTTCCCGCAGCGAGCGCGCCCGCGCGCGAGCGAGGACTGTCTGAGCGCCGGACCCTTTGTGGCCCTCCCCCCGGCCGGGGCGCTCTTGTTCGCGCGCGCCCGCGCGCGAGCGAGGACTGTCTGAGCGCGCCCGCTCTCAGTCGTAGTACTCGAGCCCCAGGTGCGTGATCAGCTCCTCGCCCCTCAGGTGGCGCAGCGTGTTCTTCAGCTTCATCAGCTGGATGAAGAGGTCGTGCTCGGGGTAGAGCCCGCGCGCGTGGATCGGGCTCTTGAAGTAGAAGGAGAGCCACTCCTGGATCCCCTTCATGCCGGCCCGCTTGGCCATATCGAGGAAGAGGGCGAGATCGAGCACGATCGGGGCGGCGAGGATCGAATCGCGGCAGAGGAAGTCGACCTTGATCTGCATCGGGTAGCCGAGCCAGCCGAAGATGTCGATGTTGTCCCAGCCCTCCTTGTTGTCCCCCCGCGGCGGGTAGTAGTTGATGCGCACCTTGTGGTAGAGGCTGCCGTAGAGCTGCGGGTAGAGGTGGGGCTGGAGGATCGAGTCGAGCACGCCCAGCTTGCTCTCTTCCTTGGTCTTGAAGGACTCGGGATCGTCGAGTACCTCGCCGTCGCGGTTGCCGAGGATGTTCGTGGAGAACCAGCCGGAGAGCCCGATCAGGCGCGCCTTGAAGCCGGGGGCGAGGATCGTCTTCATCAGCGTCTGGCCCGTCTTGAAGTCCTTGCCCGAGATCGGCGAGCCCTGGGCGAGGGCGAGCTCCTCGAGGGCGGGGATGTCGGCGGAGAGGTTCGGCGCGCCGTTGGCGTAGGGAATGCCGAGCGAGAGCGCCGCGTAGGCGTAGATCATGCTCGGGGCGATGCTCGGGTCGTCCTCGCTGAGCGCCTTCTCGAACGCGGCCAGCGACTGGTGCGCCGGACCGGGCTCGAGGAAGGTCTCGGTGCTCGCGCACCAGATCATGACCAGGCGATCAGCTCCGCTGTCGCGCTGGAAGGCGCGGATGTCCTCCTTGAGCGCCTCGGCCTTGTCGCGCAGCGTGCCCCGGGTCTTGACGTGGGGGCCGTCGAGGCGCTTGACGAAGCGCTGATCGAAGACCGCCGGCAGCGGGAGGACCTTCTCGAGCTGGGGCCGCAGCGACTCGATCAGCGAGCGCTCGAGCACGCCCGCCTTGAGCGCCGACTCGTAGGCGCTGTCGGGGAAGATGTCCCAAGCGCCGAAGACGAGGTCCTCGAGACCGGCCAGGGGAACGAAGTCGCGAATCAGGGGCGAGCGCCCTTCCGTGCGCTTGCCCAGGCGGATCGTGCCGAGCTGGGTCAGCGAGCCGATCGGCTCGGCCAGGCCGAGGCGGATCGCCTCGACGCCGGCGATGAAGGTCGTGCTGACGGCGCCGAGGCCGGGCGTGAGCACGCCCAGCCTGCCCGCCGCCGGGGCGATGGGAGTCGCAGCCATGGGAGAACCTCCTCCGTTGGGATCGCCGCAAGGGGTCGGGCCCCGGTGCCCGCGGCCCGGGCGGTCGCGGTCGCGCCCCGCGCCGCAAGGCGGGAAGCGCCCGACCGCAGGCAGGGTAGGCTGGCGCTGGAGATCCGACCACCCTATACTTCCGATCTTATCCATAGGTTTGGGCTATGGCTCAAAGACTCCCGGGAAGGGCCGTCGAAGGAGGGGAGATGGAGCTGGACGGGCTACGGACCTTCGTCCGGGCGGTGAGCCTGGGCAGCCTCAGCGCGGCGGCGCGGGCCCGCGGCCGCAGCCAGCCGGCGGTGACCGCACAGATGCAGGCGCTGGAGCGGAGCGTCGGGGAACGCCTGCTCGTGCGCGCCCCGCGGGGCGTGCGCCCGACGCCGGCCGGCGCGCTGCTCTACGCCCGGGCCCAGGGGCTGCTGCGCGAGGCCGATGAACTGCTCGAGGAAGTGCGCGGCGGGGGATCGCTGCGCAGCGGCCGGCTGCGCATCGGGGCGACGGACGTGATGGCCATCGCGCTCCTGCCGCCCTGGGTGCGCCGGCTCCGGGCGAGATACCCGGGCCTCGGACTGACCGTCTCGGTGGCCGGCTCGCGCGCCCTGGCGGGCCAGGTGCTCCAGGGCGAGCTCGACCTGGCGCTGGTGACGCTGCCGCTCGAGGCGCCGGGCCTGGTCGCCGAAGAGGTCCACCGCGAGCCGATCGAGTTCGTCGCCGCCGCGGGGCATCCCGCCGCCGGACGACGGCTGACGCTGGCGGCGCTGGCGCGGGAGGCGATCATCCATCACTCGGACGAGTCGGTGACCCGCGCCGAGGTGGCCGCGGTCTTCCGTCGGGCTGGCCTGGAGCCGCGGGTGGCGATGGAGGTCAGCTCTCCCGAGGCGATGAAGCAGCTCGTGCTGCTCGGACTGGGGATTGCGCCCTTCTCCCGCTCGCAGGCGGCGGCCGAGATCCGCAGCGGCCGGCTCGTGCGGCTGCGCGTCCAGGGCTTCCGCTGCTTCCGCCGCTCGGGGATCGTCCACCGCCGCGAGGCGCTGCAGCTGCGGGCGGTCAGCGCGTTCCTGGCGCTGCGGCCGGGGCCGGCCGGTAGGCGCGCAGGGCCGCGGCCAGGATCCGCATCGCCCGCCTGAGCTTCTCGACCTCGAGGACATAGGCGATGCGCACCTCGCTGGCGCCCGCTCCGGGAGTGGCGTAGAAGCCGTTGCCGGGGGCGACCATCAGCGTCTCTCCCTCGAGGCGGAACTCGTCGAGCAGCCAGCGCACGAAGGCCTCGGCGTCGTCGACGGGGAGCTTGGCCATGACGTAGAAGGCCCCCTGCGGCGGCCGGCAGACGACGCCGGGCATCCGCCCCAGCTCCTCGAGCACCGCGTCGCGCCGGCGCCGGTACTCCTCGCGCACCTGCTCGTGGTAGGAAGGGGGCAGCGCCAGACCGGCGATCCCCATGAGCTGGCCGAGCGTCGGCGGTGATAGCCGCGCCTGGGCGAACTTCATCGCCGCGGCGACGAGCTCGCGGTTGCGCGCGGCGAGACAGCCGACGCGCGCGCCGCAGACGCTGAAGCGCTTGGAGAGGCTGTCGACCATGATCGCCCGGTCGGCGATCTCGGGGAAGCCGAGGACCGAGATGGGCGCCTCGTCGGCGTAGCAGAACTCGCGATAGACCTCGTCGGCGATGAAGTAGAGGTCGTGACGGCGCGCCAGCTCGACGACGGTCGTGAACTCCTCGCGCGTGTAGACCCGGCCGGTCGGGTTGCAGGGGTTGCAGAGCAGGATCGCGCGCGTGCGCGGGCCGATGCGCGCCTCGAGCTCGGACCTGGGCGGCAGGGCGTAGCCCGTCTCGGGCAGGGAGGCGACGGGGGCGACGCGCACGCCGAGCAGCGTCGCGTAACCGTTGTAGTTGGCGTAGAAGGGCTCGGGGATGACGATCTCGTCGCCCGGGTCGCAGACGACGGCCAGGGCGAAGAGGATCGCCTCGCTGCCCGCCGTGGTCACGATCAGTTCCTCGCGGGCCAGGTCGTGACCGTGGCCCCGGTAGTAGCCCTGCAGCGCCTGGACGAAGGCGGGGATGCCGCCCGAGGGGCTGTAGTCGAGCACCTCGATGTTCGCGCGGCGCAGGGCCTCCCACATCGCCGGCGGGGTCGGGATGTCGGGCTGGCCGATGTTCAGGTGGTAGACCCGCGCACCGGCGGCCTTGGCCCGATCGGCGAGCGGGACGAGCTTGCGAATGGGAGAGGGGGGCGCAACGCGCGCCCTGTTCGAGAGATCCATGACCGCCTCACTCAGACATCCCGGGCCGGCGGGCGGGCCGGCTCAAGATCAGGCTACTTGAAGCCGATATCCCGGTGGGGCGGGAAGTCCCCGTGGGCGGGCACCTTCCCGTGCTTCTTCTCGTAGGCCTCCAGGTTCTTCTGGAGCACGCCGAGCAGGCCCTTGGCGTTCTGCGGGGTCATGATGATCCGCGCGTAGACCTTGGCCTTGGGCACTCCGGGCAGGATGCGGGCGAAGTCGAACAGGAACTCGGAGGGGGAGTGCGTGAGCAGCACGAGATTCGAGTAGATGCCCTCGGCCTCCTTCTCGCCCAACTCGACCTTGACCTGATGGGGCGCGGGCCCCGGCGCCCCCGGCGGCGGGCCCTGGGGCGTCCCCTCTCCGCCTGCATCGCGACCCAGAAGACTCATGGCGTTCTCCATTTCCCCCGGCGCGGCGGCCGCGCCCACTGCGGAGCCTCTCGATGACGCTCGACCCGCACTCCGGCGCCGCCCGTCCCCGCGGCCCGGCCGCGCTCGGCATGAGCGGCCAGTATAGCAAAGCCCTTTCCGCCGACGACAGGGGATTGTCGGCCTGGTTGCGCGCCGCGGCCGAGGCGCTGAGCGGCGCGCCCGACGCCGACGCGGCCGCGAACGCCGCGCTCGCCGCGCTGGCCGGTCCGAACGGCCGCGGATACCGGCGCGCGCTGCTGCTGCAGGTCGATCCGCGCGCCGGGCGCCTCGAGGGGAGGGCTCTCGCCGGAGCGGGCGAGGAGGAGCTCCTGGCTCCGCTGCGGCGCCTGCGCGTGCCGCTGGCGGCGGGAGATGAACACCCCCTGGTGCGTCTTCTCTCCGACCCGCGGGCGGTCGCGGGGGTGGCGCTCGATTCGACCGCGCTCCCCGCCCCGCTGGGGCGACTGGCCCGCGAGGGCGCGCTGCGGGCCTACGCGCTGGGCGAGCCGGGGGCGCCGCTGGGGCTGCTGCTGTTGCAGTGCGGGGAGGCGATGGACGAGGGGGCGGGCGAGGCCGCCGCCCTTCTGCTCGCCGGGCAGCTCGGCCTCCTGCTCTCGCGTGCCCGGGCGCGCGCCGAGGCGCAGGAGCGGACGGCGCAGTTCGAGACGGTGGGCGCGACGGTGCGGGCGCTGCTCGGATCGTCGAACCTGCCCGACATCCTCGTCCTCTGCGCGCGCGCGGCGTTGCGGGTGACGCGCTCGCGCTGCGCGCTGGTCTGGACGCTCGAGGAGGGCGAGGGGGAACTGCTGCTGGCCGTGCACCAGCCGGCCGAGCGGCGCGACTCGCTCGAGCCCTGGCTGATCGATCTGGGCAAGCTGGCCGGGGCATGCGCGCAGCAGAACACTCCGCTCCGGCACGCCGACGTGCGTCAGGCGGAGGAGACCGATCTGGACGGGCTTCCCGAGGCGCGCGAGGCGATCTTCGTCCCGATGCGCGCCTTCGGCGACCTGCTCGGCGTGACGGCGGTCCTGCGCGCCCCCGCGGGCCCCGCCGGCGCGCCCGCCTTCTCCCCGGAGGAGGAGGAGGCGCTGTCGCTCCTGGCCGGCTACGCCGCGGTGGCCGCCAAGAACGCCGCGCTGGGCGACCGGGCGCGCGCCGCCGCGGCGCAGGAGCGCGAAGCCCAGGAGGCGCTGGCCGACCTGCGGCGCATGGCCTCGGTCGGGGAGGCGGCGGTCGAGCTGTTCGATGAGCTGCGCAATCCGGTCGTCGCCATCGTCGGCCTGGCGCGCACGCTCGAGCGCGAGCTTCCCGAGGGGGACACGCAGCGCGAGTACGCGCGGGTGATCCTGCGGGAGGGGCGGCGGATCGAGGAGCGGCTGAACGCGCGGCGCGGCCAGTTGGGGCCTGCCAGGCCGCGGCTGACGCTGCAATCGCTCAACGGACTCCTGCGCGCCAGCGTGGACGAGATCCGCGACGAGGCCGAGCGGCACAGCGCGCTGATCGAGGAGCTCTACTCCGAGCAGCTGCCCGATCTCCTCCTCGACGGCGAGCGCATCCGCCAGGCGCTCGGCAACATCCTTGGCCGGGCGCTGGACGGCCTGCAGGAGGGGGACACGCTGCGGGTCGAGACGCTGCGTCAATCCGACTACGCCCTCGTCGAGATCGCCCACACTGGGCCTCGCCTGGCCGGAGAAGTGCTCGAGCGGCTCTTCGTGCCCTTCGCCACCGCTCAGCCGACGGGCGCCGGATTGGGGCTGGCCACCGCCCACGAGATCGTCAAGCAGCATGGCGGCGAGATCAGCGTGCGCGGCGCGGGCGACTGGGCGGCGATCTACACGCTGAGCTTCCCCTGCGACCAGAGCGCGGAGCGGCGCCGGCTGGCCGAGCGCCGGCGCGGCCGCGAGAGGCGGCGCGGCGCGTAGGCGCGCCGCCCGGGAGACCCTCCCGGGCGGCAAAAACGCTATTGACCGTTGCCGCGCGGGCCGCATAGGCTCGCGCTCCGGTCTGGTGACGCTGCCCTAGCTCAGTTGGTAGAGCACGTGACTGAAAATCACGGGGTCCCCAGTTCAACTCTGGGGGGCAGCACAGCCAGGGATCCGCACTCGAGGGGATCCTGCGGACGCCGATGTAGCTCAGCCGGTAGAGCAGCTCATTCGTAATGAGCAGGTCCTCGGTTCGAGTCCGAGCATCGGCTCATCGCCGAGAAGCCCCGGGGGTCCGGGGCTTTTCCATTGATCGCCGCACGGCGGGGAAGGGGCAGGGATGGCCACCCTGATGCTGAGCGTCTCCGGAGCCCGCGGGATCGTCGGCGACGGTCTCGACGCCGCCGAAGCGTGGCGGCTCGCCCTGGCCTTCGACCGGGTCGCCGCGCCCGGTCCCGTTCTCCTCGGGCGCGACTCGCGTCCCTCCGGGCCGGGGCTCGCCGCCGCCGCCGCGGCCGCGCTGCGGTCGGCCGGCCGCGCCGTCGAGGATCTCGGTCTGGTGACGACGCCGACTGTGCAGGTGGCCGTCAAGAGCGGCGGCGCCGGGGGCGGGATCGTCGTCACCGCCAGCCACAACCCTCCCCAGTGGAACGCGCTCAAGTTCGTCGGCGCCGGGGGAGCCTTCCTCGACGCCGCCGCGATGCGCCGGCTGATCGACCTCTTCGGCGCCACGCCTCCGCCGGCCGATCCCCCGCCCGCCCTGCGCGCGCCTTCGCGCCCGGCAGGCGCCGCGGAAAGCGCCGCCGGCGAGGAGGAGGCGGGCGCCGACGCGCGCTCCCGCCCCCCCAGCGCCGGTGGCGAACTGGCGCCGGAGGCGTTCCGCGCCGGAGTGACGCCGGCCGGACTCGCCGCTGTCGATGAGCACGTGCGCCTGATCCTGCGCGACGCCGACGAGGATCGGATTCGCGCCGCGGGCCTGCGCGTCGTCGTCGACGCGGTTCACGGCGCGGGAGGCGTGCTCGTCGCTCCGCTGCTGGCGCGCCTCGGTGTGGCGGTCGAGTGGATCGACGGCGAGCCCGACGGGCGGCTGCCGGAACGGCCCGAGCCGCGGGCCGAGAGGTTGGGC